>CAYNQP010000377.1:0-4483 GCA_964399325.1 uncultured Pirellulales bacterium | reverse complement strand
AGAATGCAACCCGCAGATGACATGAGAGACTTATTCGAAAACGCTCAGCTTGGCATCCGTCCGGCACCCGACGAACAGGTGTTCAAGGACATGGTCCAAGCCCAGGAAGATGCCAAAAAGAACCCGACGGGTGCGTCGGAGAGATGGAGAATTATCATGAAGAGCCCCCTGAGCAAACTCGCTGTCGCCGCGGCGATCGCCATCGCCTGTGTGGCCGCCCTGTTCATGTGGACAGGTACGCAATCCAGCGTTGCCTTGGCCAACGTGCTAACCCGCATGGAACAGATCAGCGTTTACATGTATCAAATGAGCATGACAACGACCGGTCAGAAGGTCGGGGACAGGGTGCTAGACCAAAACGTAGAAGCCACGCTTGCGATGTCGCGCGATCACGGCATGAAAATGAGCATGGGGGTGATCGATCCCAACGGGGCACAAACCGTAATGCAGGAGATGTATATATCGCCTCAGAACGGAACCGCGATCTCGATCATGCCCGGTCAGAAGAAGTACACACGGATGGAATTCGACGAGACCATGTTCGAACGGATGCGAAAACAGAACAACGATCCGAGAGTGATGGTCCAGCAAATCCTGGATTGCAGCTACACGAGCCTCGGCCGATCCACCGTAAACGGCGTTGAGGTCGAAGGATTCCAAACGACCGACCCGAAATTCATGGGTGGCATGATGGGGCAGGTCGATGCCAAGATATGGGTCGACATAAAGACGCAGCTTCCCGTGCGGTCGGAGATAGACATGCAGATGGACCAGATGCACATGCACGCTGTCATGCATGATTTTCAGTGGGATGTCTCCGCGGATGCGGCGGAGTTCGAGCCGGTCATACCGGACGACTACACCTCTCTGGTGGGCATGCCGCTCAAGATGCCCGCCATGAACGAAGAAACGGCGATTCAAGGCTTGGGACTCTTTGCGGAATTGCGCGGCCGTTATCCTGAGAAACTGGATCTCATGAGCCTCCTGTCACAAATACGAGACATCGAGAAGGGTGATAGTCCGGCCGCCAGGCAGCTTCGAGAAGAAAACGAAGACCTCACTCAGGAAGAGAGAGTCAAGAAACTCGTGGACATCATGATGCCCATCCAAGGGATCGGAACCTTCTATATGCTGCTCGGCCAGGACAAGAAGGACCCGGCATACTATGGCGAATTCGTCACGCCGGAAGATGTCGATCAAGTCCTGATGCGATGGAAGGTTTCCGACAACGAGTACCGTGTGGTTTTCGGCGGTCTCCACGCCGAAACCGTCACGGCAGATACCTTGGCGGAACTTGAAAAGACCTTGCCGAAGTAGGCATCCCACCATTGGCCAGTCAACCGCGTGCCGTTCGTAGTGAGCCCTGCCTCCGCAGGGCCAAGCTTGCCCCCGCGAAGGCGGGGGCCGTAAGGCGTTATCTTCTATGCCCTTACGGGCACACTACGAACGGCGTGCGTTTCATCGCAGCAGACTCGCAAGGCTAATGGCAACCTCTCGGAACTTCTCAGCGGGCAATGTCACCGTGCGCCATTTCGGGCTGCGGCGCTTCATGTGGAGAGCGTAGTCGTCCACGCGTACGGCGAGGAATACGTACCGATCCTGGCCCAGGAGCAGCGTCTCGCGGCCGTCGAAATCCACGTCAACGTTGAGAACCCGATAGGCGAAGATGAAGGCCGCCTCGTGGCCAGAACCAAGAACCCGCTGCCACATCCGTAGGCTCTCGACGTCGTCCAACGTGACCCAACAGTCGAAGCCCCTCATCTCCGCAAGGCTCGTCCCCTTGAAGGTCCGGCCCTTGACCTCGGCAATGATACGCCGGTCCGAGTCGACGTGGAGGAGGAAATCGAAGTTTTTGACCGACTCTTGCGCCGAGCCGATGCGCTCGTGTTCGTCGGCGCGCACGTACTGAATGCAATGGTCGATCAGCCAGTTCTCAAAGGCCCGCTCGTAATGATTGATCGAGGAGTCCCGCATCGTCCCGCTCCACCCGTTCGTAGTGACGCCGTAAGGCGTTCTTCCAATATGCTCTGACAGGCGCACTACAAACAAGCCCGTCGCGCGAATTGGCTCGGTCTTTCACCGCTTCCCGCCCTACGAGGCCAATTCGGACAGGAATCGGTCCACACCTACCTGCGTCTGCTGGCCCGTAGCCATATCCTTGACGACAAGCTCTTTCTTGTCGACGTACTCTTGGCCGATGATAATGCACGTGCGGGCATTCTGAGAAGAAGCTTCCTTCAGTTGCTTCGAGAGCCCGCCGAGCTTGTAGCTGAAGTTGGCCGACCGGCCTCGGGATCGAATCTGGGCCACAATTCCGTACACGGCCGAGCCAGACTGCGAGTCGGCAGAGGCCACGAAGTACTCGACGTGTCTCTGAGGAACCTGGCTATCCAGCAGGCCCTTGTCCTGCAGGAGAATCTCCAGAACGCAATCGCCCATGCCCATGCCGGTCGCAGAGATGGCCGGCCCGCCGAAGTCGCGCAGCAGATTGTCGTAGCGCCCCCCGCCGCAGATCGCCCGCAACTGGCCCACGACATCGTGGACCTCGAAGACGACGCCCGTGTAGTAGGCCAGACCTCGGACGATGCCCAGGTCGAAGACGCAGTAGTCCGAGACACCCATCAGGTTCAAGGTTGTGAACACCGCCTTGAGGTTCTCGATAGCCTCGCAAACATCATCATTCTTCTCGACGGTCCTCTCGACCTCGTCAATGGAGGTCAGGGCCATGAAATCCGCTATTGCCCTGGCCCTTTCCACATCGGGCGCCTGCTCAGCCAGCATCGCTTCAAACGTCTCAGCAGGCAATTTGGCCTTCTTGTCGAGCAAGGCGTACATGGCATCGAGCTTGTCGTCCGCTATGCCGATGCTGCGCAACACCGCGGCCAGGAGCTTGCGGCTGGAGATCTTCGCCCGGATGTCGTGGCTCGTCAGGCCGACCGAGCGCAGGTAATCCAACGTCGCGAAGATGATCTCCGCGTCAGCATCCGGACTGTCGACGCCGATGATATCGACGTTCCACTGGAAGAACTCCCGCAAGCGCCCTTTCTGCGGGCGCTCGGCCCGGCACAGTCGCGGCACGGAGAACCATTTGATGGGTCGAGGCAAGGAGTTGATCTGTTGGTTCACCATGCGCGCCAGCGTCGGGGTGATTTCCGGTCGAATAGCCAGTTCTCGCCCACCTCGGTCCTGCAGGGAAAAGAGCTGCTCGACAATCTCGTCGCCGCTCTTGATTTGATACATCTTCAAATGCTCGAAGATCGGCCCGTCATACTCCTCGAAACCGTTGCGCACCGAAACCTTCTTCCACCCGTCGATGATCGAATTGCGGATGGCCATCTGGGCCGGATAGAAATCACGTGTTCCCTTGACCGGCGGTATCTTCATGCTCCTGGCTTCTTTCGCTGCTTGTGCTTCTTCTGCTGTTGCTTCTCCGTGATGTTGTTGTCGAACTTGACACGAATGTACTCGGCCATCTCCTTGTCGTTGGTGAAATGCAGCTCGTAGTCGTATTCGCCGTCAACAAAATCACAGTCGGCGTGTTTGTACTTGCGGCAGATGTGCGGCCGCGTGTCATAAATCAGACATCGATGATCGCCTTCAGAGAGGTGGCGGCACTCATTCTTGACATTGATGTACCAGTCTCCATCCTCTACGAACACGGTAATATCCTTGTGGCACAAGTACCATCGGATATCGTCATAATCATCCTTCGTTTCCGGCGTCTCGATGGGCAGTGCGAAGTACCGACAACATAAGCCGGCGCACCTTTCACATTGACTCTTCTTGGCCATTCAGAATCCCCTGGTCTTCATAATGACTGACAATCCCTTGTGAGAAAATCACTTTATATGGCATGATCTCGCGGCCGTCAAGGACAGCACCTTGCCGGCGGCACCCAGGTTCGAAGCAAGGCACTGACAAGAGAACCGAGAAAAGCTCGGGATGCGTTGGCGCTCGCGGAGAAAGCACGAGAAAAATGTGACATGATAGCGGACCGGCGGACCGGAATCCGGTGTGGGATTCGAGAAAGGCAATACCCGTCTGAAACGCCTTCTGGGCACTTTGCGAGGCTTGAAACGCCAAATCGAAGGATATGAGAAATGCGGAAATCGCACGCGGAAAATTTTTTTTGGGAATTCTAAATAAGAGTGTTGACGGGGAACGGAATGAAGGATACAATACAAAATGTAGGCAGTAGGTTACGAGCGTAAAAAAATAGTCCACAGGCCCCCGCATAGTCTCGCTTCCTCTCCCTCATCAATAGCGGGGGCTTCTTTTTTTTCCTTGATTTCGCTCATGGCTCAACGTGCGGACAAAGCGCCGTCGCTCGATTGGCTACGCACTTCCCACGGTCTTGCTGAGAGGAGAATAGACAGCGTCGAAGACCAGAGGAGGAGACTCTCATACGGACTATGATTAATTCGTGCGCTCCGTCTTGTCATCCCTTCGGCTTCGCTCAGCGACTGTGTTGGTAATCAAGCAC
>CAYNQP010000376.1:0-4485 GCA_964399325.1 uncultured Pirellulales bacterium | reverse complement strand
CAACCAGAATAATGACAACCACGACAAACTAATTCACAGAATAAAAGAAGATAACACTAACGAACTAGTACTCGGACAGGAACTCGACACATCCCGTGTTGGCCAGCGCGAGGAACGTGCTGAGAACCTCCGGGCTATACAACTCCAGTTGTTCGAGCAGAATGCCCGTGAGACTATAGGAAACCTTGAATCTCCCCTTGTGCTTCTCGATCAGCTTCAACAGAAGGCGGTTGGCAGGCAGATAGCATTTATTGGCCACTTTTCGGCATATGGCGGCGTTCTTGTGGTCGTCAAAATACCTGTCATCGGTGTCAAAAACCGTGTAGTGGCGTAGCCGCATGGGCTGGTGGACCTGGAAGTAGAAGCAAACCGAAGGCATAACAACACGCAATCCTTTTCAATTCAGACGATCATTCCGTGCTTATCGCCCTCAGACCGTCACGAGCAACTGTTCATACACGCTCGCGCATTGTCGCGCCGCGTCCTTCCATCGCAGCTTGCGCACCTCAAAGTTGCCGTGACTGCGGAGGGTCATCTGCAGCGGCGGATGTTTCAGCACCGCCACGATTTTGTTCGCCATCTCATTGATATCCCAGAAGTCCACCTTCAACGCATGTCGCAAGACTTCCGAGACACCGCTTTGCTTGCTGATAATCACCGGCACGTCGTTGTCGAGGGCCTCCAATGGCGCAATGCCGAAAGGCTCCGAGACGGACGGCATCACATACAGATCCGCCATCTGGTAGATCCTCCGAACATCGTCCCCCCGCAGAAACCCGGTAAACAGCACTTTCTGCCCGATTCCCAACTGGGCGGCCAACTCGATGGACCTGTGCATCAGATCTCCAGAACCGGCCATCACGAACTTGACGTTGCCCATCACCTCCAGGACCTTCTTGGCAGCATACAGGAAGTACTCCGGCCCCTTCTGCATCGTGATCCGGCCCAGGAACAGCACGAGCTTCTCATCTCGTTTTATGCACGCCTGCCCCCGTGACCACTGCCCATTGCGCTCCACGCCGTTGTAAACGACCTCAACCTTCTCACCACTGATGCCGTACCGGCTGATGATGATTCCTCGCGTGAAATGACTGACCGTAATGACCTTGTCGGCTCGCTCCATCCCCTCGCGTTCGATATCGTAGATCACTTGGTTTACGTGTTCCCCGCTGCGGTCGAACTCGGTGGAGTGGACGTGAACCACCAACGGCTTGCCGCTCATGGCAGCCACCGCTACGCCCGCCGAATACGTCATCCAATCGTGGGCATGGACGACATCAAACTCCTCGTCTCTGGCCAGATCCACAGCAACGGCCGCATAGCGGCGAATCTCCCCGTACATGTCTCCGCCGTAGTCCGCTCCGCCACGCCAGTCTTGGCTGCCCTTGCCGCCCACGGCCATATCCTGCTTTAGAAGCAGATTCCTCTCGATTCTCTCCTCGTAGGTCTCCGGCGTCGCATACGCCTGCAGCGGTGAGGCGATGGACTTGAAAGTCACGTTCTTCAGTTCGCGCTCTTTCGTCACCCAATCAACATCCGCTCTGCAGAGACTCGGCGTCAGAAGCTTTACATGAGTCACATATTCGCTTCCGACCGTCTTGGGAAGCACGAAGGTGACTCTCACACCGAGCTCGTCCAGGCCACGCGTTAGCCCGTAACAGGCCGTTCCCAACCCCCCGCTGATGAAGGGCGGGAATTCCCAACCCAGCATGAAAACGCGAATGTGTCCCCCCTCTGCATTCAGTCCCATAAGACCTCACTTCTCTCCGGAGTTGCGGAGAATCGCCTTTGCCACACCATGCTAACGAACACTGCCCCGACGAATATCCTTTTCTGACTGCTTCACCACCAGTAACTCCTCTTAAAGCACCGTATCGGTCACAACGCACGCGTGCTTGATCGACGGCGCAAAAAAATTTCGCACTTTCGCGAAAGCCGCTATCGTATTCATCGGATTTTGCCCTTCCCCAAGTCCAGGAAATCTCCGTAAAAACCACATTCCAAGCGGCAAAACCGCACTTTTATAGGCTGTTCGAACATCGGGGACTGTCTGTGGCGGCACTTCCATCCTCGCTGCCGTTCGGGGTCTATCGCCAAGCTGCTCTCCGACCGCCTCTGATGCACGCCACCGTCTCGCCACACACAAGCCGGAAAAACGCAAAGCCGTCCCGAGCATGCACCTCGAAACGGCTTATTCACGATAGCTTGATCGCAACGCCAAAACACGAGGACGGGTCATGCGACCTGTCCTTAGAGATCTTGCGCCTTCACAGTACTGCGACGGTTCGCTTTGGCACGGGCAATGGCCGCATCAAGAAGATCGTAGACGCGATCGCTGATCGCTCCGAGAGCCTCCGAGGAGGTCATCATCTTCTGATCTTTGACGTGGGCTTTCACCTTACTTGCCACTACCAAAGGGTCCCTCTTCTTCTTTGCCATCGCAAAAATCCTCCCTGATAAAAGACCTCAAATCCGACTTCTCCAGCACCATATCCTCCAGCGCCGCACGGCGTTCGACGTTCTTATTGCCTATCAACCGTCGCTTTGCAATAAAAAAAGCCCCAAATCCTAAATTTTTGCATCTATGAGGCCGATAGGCATAGATGAGTTTGGAGCAGGGTGAACATGGCAACTGTCGAAGAACCCTGCAGCCAAGGAAATAGAGAGCGAAAGTTGAGGGTTGGATGCCACAAGATCTCTGTGGCCACGGCAAGGCGCCGGCCCTTCCGAGAGAGTGGACCGCCATTGGGTTAGGGAGCATGAACATGGAACAGCGGATTGACAATAACGACAACGGACAGGCAAAAGTCAAGGACCTTGTCGTCGTCACCCTGTTGGGCGACGTGGAGCAGGCCAGGGAGTACGAGACGCTTCTGCGACTCAATGACATCCCGGCAGCCGTCAAGGAGCAATTGGACGCGAGCGGGGAAAACAAGGGCTTCGCTATTATGGTTCCAGAGGACTTCCTGGATGAGGCCCACGTCGTCATTGAGTCCCAGGACGCTTATGATGACTTCTACGACTTCGCGTTCGACGAAGAAGAGGACGCCGATTTCGATGCGGACCTCTTCAATGACGAGATCTGACTCGTACAGCCACTTGATTGGAAACCAGGTCTTTCACGACTGTTCCTCCATGTGGAAGAAGGATCAGTCGCCGTACAATGAGGAGGGCCGCCCCACCATGCCCGAGGCTGACAGCAAGAATGCCGATAATCGATGTGGCGGTAAGGAACGTCGCAAAAACGTTGCTGACAGAGGACAGCATGACACCGCCAATGTCGACGACCCTGGCTTCGGCGAAAGACGAAGCAGGATCGAGCACAGGCAGGATGTGTTGGACCGGCGACTGGGGCTGGATCGCCGCCGGGGCCCCGGACGCCGCCGTAGCGACGACCGCAAGGCAGCCGAGGAGGGTCAGATGTCGGACGAGCAGTTTCAGTTCATCATGGCGATTGACGAGTACAAGAGGGCCAATTCCCGACCTTTTCCGACCTGGACCGAGGTTCTGGAAATCATCAAAGCCCTTGGTTACCGCAAAATTGCCGACCCGCAGCCATTGGCCGAATCACAGTCCGACCCCGATGCGTGAGGGCGGTCGGCAGCCTCAGCACAGCAGTCCACCACCTAACTGCGTGCAGGGGGCCTCGCACCAACCGCGGCAGGCTGACACAATCGCCACCATATCGCGGGTGATTCAGCCCCACATTTCGAATCTTCTCACACCGCACTCCTCTCGGTTTTTGACAGAAAGGGCCAGATTCTTCTTGCTTTTAGGTCCAGAACTCGTATATCATAAAAGTTTGTCCTACTTGGGTAAGAAGTCAGGTTCCTGCCGCTCATTCGTAATCCACGGTAGCTGCTCGGATTGCGAAATATTACTATCCGGGTGAGACGAGACGCTGTGATTGCCAAAGCTCCTCGCAGCACCGGTAATGCGACAGGTCAATACGTCGTGGTTGAAGCATAGGTTTGAGAAAACATGGAAAAGATCAGCAAGATTCGAAATATCGGTATCTCAGCTCACATCGACTCGGGCAAGACTACGCTCAGCGAGCGTATCCTCTACTATGCCGGCCGCATACATCGCATGCAGGAAGTCCACGCGGATCAAGGCGGCGCAACGATGGACTACATGGACCTCGAACGCGAGCGCGGAATCACGATCACGTCAGCCGCCACCCAAGTCATCTGGAACGGCAGAAGCATCAATCTGATCGACACTCCCGGCCACGTGGATTTCACCGTGGAAGTGGAGCGGTCGCTGCGCGTGCTCGATGGCGCCATCATGGTCCTCTGTGCCGTTGGCGGCGTCCAAAGCCAGTCGATCACTGTCGATCAACAGATGAAACGCTACCGTGTCCCACGCATCGCTTTCATCAACAAGATGGACCGCGTCGGCGCCGATCCGGACCGCGTGCGTCACGATCTCGTGAACAAGCTCGGTCTCAACGTCGTGCCCATTCAAATCCCTATGGGCGTCGGC
>CAYNQP010000375.1:0-4493 GCA_964399325.1 uncultured Pirellulales bacterium | reverse complement strand
GCGCCTGTATCGGGCATGTCAGCCCCGAGGCAGCCGTCGGCGGCCCCATCGGCCTGGTCAAAGACGGCGATATCATCGAGATCGATATCCCCAACAATACGATCAACGTGAAGCTCTCCGACGCGGAATTGGCCGCACGCAAGAAGGCCTGGACGCCGCCCGAACCCCGCATCAAGGAAGGCTGCCTCGCCAAGTACGCCGCCATGGCCACCAGCGCCGACACCGGCGCCGTCTTGAAATGGTAGAGCAGTCTGCGGGCCATGATGAGCAAAACAAGTACCGACACAAAATGGTATGCGGCGGGGTTGCACTTTGAGTGCCAGGGGTGCGGGGAGTGCTGTTCCGGGCCGGGCGAAGGATATATCTGGGTGACCAGGCCCGAGATTGAGCTGATCGCCGGGCATCTGAACATAACGCCGGACGAGCTCCGGCGCCAGTACCTGCGCCGGGTGGGTCTGCGCATCACGATCATCGAGCACGAGGTCACGAAAGACTGCATCTTTCTGCGAAAGGTCGGCGGCTGCAAGCAATGCGTGATTTACCCGGTCAGGCCCAGCCAGTGTCGGACCTGGCCCTTCTGGTCGGAGAATCTGTCCGGCTCCAACGCCTGGAACACGGCCGGCTTGAGGTGCCTGGGCATCAATCGCGGGCGGCATTACAGCGCCGAGGAAATCGAACGGATCAAGAGAAACAAGAGATGGTGGGAAGACCAGAAGGACACGACCGACTCATCACAGAAGTAGCAACCCTCTACCAGTGGATCGATGCGCAGCTTGGCCAGGACGAGAGCCGGGCCGGGCGATGTAGCACCTGCGGAGCCTGCTGCAATTTCACCGCGTACGACCATCTTCTCTTTGTCACGCCGCCGGAATTGATCTATCTGGCCGAGAAACTCGGTGCCGAGAGTCTCAAGCAGATGACCTCGGGACCATGCCCGTATCAGGAAGCGACGAAATGCACCGTCCACAGCCATCGATTTGCCGGCTGTCGCATCTTCTGCTGCGGCGGCGACGCCGAGTTTCAGAGTGAGCTAACCGAGGCGACTCTCAAGAGACTCAAGGCGATATGCGAGCAATTCCAGGTCCCCTACCGTTACGCCGATCTGGCGACGGCACTGGCTGCTTTCTCTACCGATATCTGTCGATCGGCTGTGGAACCTTGTCCTGGGGATCGCGCAGGTTGATGTACCTGACGCCGGCACCTAATGAACCGTGCTCCTTGTAGTAGGTGTAGAGCTTCGCGAGCTTCTGCTCGTCCTTAGCCTCCAGATGCTTGGCCCATTCGCCGATCTCGGCCCCCCAGAGAATCTCTGCCCCGTCCTTGCTGTTGAGCACAATGTGTGGCGCGCTGTGGTTCTTTCGCCCTTTGTAGTTACTCACGTCAATATTGGCAATCTGCTCCAGCAACGGATTCCTCGGCGTAATCTCCGCATCCATCCGGCTCAACAGGACAACGAGCTTGACGGCCGCGGCCAGATCGTCCCGGTCGAAAACCGATCCCGGTGCCGGCGGCAGTCCAAACGAGACCCCTTCGACTCCAACGATGGGCAGGTGGGCCATCGGCATGTAGTCCAGCATAACAAGGTCTGCATCCACATAAAACATGGATGGACCTCTTTCAAGCAATACGACCGGCTTTCGCCAGCGCGCCCTGACCTGCACGGCGTCGTATGTCACCTGCACTTCGATGTCGTCCAGCCAGGACACCGAGGCGAGGTTACGCGCGACGACTTCAGCCATATCTTCCTTGAGGGGAAAACGATTACCACCAGCGGCCGCGACCACCCTAGCCTTCAAGTCCCAGTTGACCCACGCGGGCACGTCGAGCAGCGCCAGTGAGCCCTCCTCGCTTGGTTGGGCCAATCTCACATAGCCTTCGGCGTAGCGCAGAAAAGTGCCGGCACCCGCCAGGAAGCACATCACCGCCACCACCTTGAAAGCCGTGAGGGCGGTCTGCTTTCTGGCTTCGGCCTGCCTCCTGGTTCGCGTCCCCCACCACGAGGAAAACCGCTCCTTGACGCTGACTCGTTGCTTCCTTCTGGCCACTTACTTCCTCAATTCCATCAAAGCCGATCCAGGCGCACAGCCACTCCGTGGGCCGCGAACGCGTATACTGTATGAATCGACCGTTCTAACGTTTTGCTGCACTGCTTTTTCGTGAAAAAGCCGTCCGCACGATTCGCGCGCACAAATCAGCCATGGAAAGACCGATCTTGGCGGCCGCTTTGGGCAGGAGAGAGTGCATCGTAAAGCCTGGAATGGTATTGACTTCCAGGGCGTAGGGGACCTGATCCCGGTCCAAAATGAAATCCACTCGCGCGAAATCACGACAGCCCAGAGCATCGAAACATGCCAACGCCGCCTGGCCGGCCCGCGATCTCACGTCGGCACCCTCCAGTGTGTCAAACAGATACTCCGTCTGCCCATCGACGTACTTGGCGTGGTAGTCGTAGAAGCCGGTCTTGCTCTTGATCTCAAGGATGGGCAGCGTTTCGCGATCGAGGACGCCGACAGTGATTTCTCGGCCGCTAATGAACAGTTCGATCATGCCGTCGCCGAACTCGTCATACACCGCTTGGACGCAGGCTACCGCCTCGGCGGGCCCGCTGACCACATGGACCCCCACACTACTGCCCTGGCGGATCGGCTTGACGACAAACCGCGAGCCAAGCTCCTTCAACTGCCGCTCAAGCCGGCAGAGGTCTTGCCCCCGGCGGAATTCGACCGCCGGCGCCACACTGACACCGGCAGCGGAGAATGACTGTTTGCTCGCTATCTTGTCGAATGCCAGCCGGCTCGTTTCCGGGCCGCATCCCGTATACATCAGGCCCCGGTCCTCCAGGATCTGCTGCAAGCTCCCGTCCTCACCGAACTCGCCGTGCAACGCCAGGAAGAAAACGTCGATGTCGTCACGATCCAGCACGCTCATGTCATCGGGCCGAACGTCGGATGTCACTACCTCCAGCCCGGCGTCCTGCAGCGCTTCGGCCACGCACCGGCCGCTCTCCAGGCTCACCTGGCGTTCCCGGCCAACACCTCCTCGCAGCACGGCGACCTTCATCGGATTCCCGACTCCCAGCGCTTGGTATTCGGTGAATGGTCTCGGAGCACTATCGTCCCCTGGAGATCGGCATGGGCAAGCAGTCGCGTCGTCGCCGTCCTATTCCCAGATCTCGATCTCTGGTTCCAACTCGACCTCGAACTGCTCGCGGACTCTTTGCTGGACCGCTTCGATCAGCCGCATGACGTCGCGACTGGAGCAGCCGTCCTGGGCCACAATGAAATTGGCGTGTTTCTCACTGACCACCGCTCCTCCGATCTGCAAGCCCTTCAATCCCGCGCGATCGATGAGGGCCCCGGCCGACGCCCCCGGCGGGTTCTTGAAAACGCACCCGCAGTTGCGCGTGTTGAGCGGCTGACTGTTCTTCTTGTAGATCCAACTCTCCTTGACCGCCCGCATGATCTTTTCCGGATCGCCCGGCGTCAGCGCCAGCCGCGCGTTGATCACAAACGGAACCCGAATATTCACAGAGCGATAGTCGAAGATCAGCTCGGGCTTGCCCTTCTCGAACAGCGTGCCCTGGTTGTCCATCAGCGTCACGGACTCGACCGTCGCGCCGATATCCCCGAACTGACCGCCGGCGTTCATCCGCACGGCGCCGCCGACCGAGCCGGGAATGCCGGTCAGAACCTCGAGGCCCGAAAGCCCTTTCTCGACACAATCGAGCACCAGCTTACTGAGTTCCGCACCCGCCCACGCGGTGATCCGCTCTCCCTCGAGTTCGGTCAGACCGAACTGCTCGCCTTCGAGCTTGATCACAGCCCCACGGACGCCTCCGTCACCCACCAACAGATTCGATCCGAAGCCCATCACATAGAGGCGAATGTGGCTCTCGCCGCAGCGCCGAATGACCTCTTGAAGATCCTCGACCGTCCTCGGTCGAATGAAATAATCCGCGGGCCCGCCCAGACGATACCACGTGTGCGGGGCCAGCGAATGATCCTGCTCAACGATTTCTTCCAAGCCGCTGAATATACTCATCTGCTACCTTCCACACATCGCCGGCCCCCATGGTGACGACCAGATCGCCGGCGGACAACTGGCTTTCAAGAGAGTCGCAGACCGCCTCGAACGTGCCGAGGTGCACCGCATCGGTCCCCTCGGCCCGAATCCGGTCGGCCAGAATCGCCGCATTCACCTCATTGCGGCTGGCTTCAGAATCACGGACGAAGTAGATTTCCGGGACAAGCACCTTGTCAGCCGAGGCAAAGGCGACCGCGAATTCATCCAAAAGTAATCGCGTGCGGCTGTATTGGTGCGCCTGGTAAACACACCAGAGCCGTTTCGGCCGATATCGGTCGCGGATGGCACTCAGGCTCGCCCTGATCTCCGTCGGATGATGGGCGTAATCGTCGAGAACCGTGACCCCGTCGAACTGTCCCTTGAGCATCAGCCGCCGGTTCACTCCCGCGAAGCAACTCAGCACGTCCAGC
>CAYNQP010000374.1:0-4508 GCA_964399325.1 uncultured Pirellulales bacterium | reverse complement strand
ACTAAAAACCATCACCAAGTGTCACTGGAGATGCTTGTAGCGTTGTAGTACTAGGGAGCCAAGCGGACCCTCAGTCGCCGGGAGAACTCGTGACAATCAGTTCCGGAACGACCCTGGCCTTCACCGCGCACCTGGACGACAACAGTCATATCACACTGGAAATGGAGTTTGAGGCCAGCGATGCCCTTCCACGAGGCCGGAGCAATAACTTGCCAGTCGTCACCCGGCGGACGTCCAGGAACGTTGTCACCGTCGAAAACGGCGGCACCGTGGCGCTGGCGGGACTGACTGCGAATCTCGGCGGGCAAGATGCTCAGGCAACAAAGGAAGTCGTGATCTTAGTGACCGCGCAGGTTGTCGACGGTGGCAATACGCCCGCCGCGGCGGTAGGGGTGAATAATCATTCGCCCTCACCCATGCCCTTACGGGCACGCTACGAACCCGACGGCATTTCACCAAAGCCATTGACGCTCGCCCGGCAGTATGCAGACGGGAGAATTCATGCGTTAGCCGAAGAGATCGCCAGACTCGAGGTGGACCTTATAAGAGCCAGGCAAACGATGGTCGAAAGCCATCCTCAGATCACCGCGATAGAGAATCACATCGAAGCGTTGAACACACGTGTTGACGAGATACGACAGAGCTTCGAACAGGAGCCGTTGATGCTCGCGCGTCAGGAGTATGTGAACAGCGACTCCAGACTCCGTGCGTTGAGCGAAGAGATCGCCAGACGTGAGGTGGACCTCATAAGAGCCAGGCAAACGATGAGCGAAGGCCACCGTCAAGTCGCCGCGATAAGGAATCACATCGAAGCGCTGAAGAACCGTTCTGACGAGATACGACGGGAGTTGCAGCAGGAGTTTGACGGGCTGTTCGCCGAATCGACGGGCAAGGCGGCCGTTGAGATTGGGACACGGATGCTGTCGGTCAGTGATGATTTCATGGAAGCTCTGGAGTTCGGACTACCCATCAAGGGTGTGACATCGCCGGAAGATGTCAACGCCCTGCACGAAATCGGAAGACAAGTCTTCGAGGCGGGACAGGTGGTTTTGGATGACGCGCAGCTCGGCCTGCTGATCAAGGCCGTCCAGGCACGCGAAGACGCGAAGAGTCTGGCGAGCCCCAAGGTGACGGTGCTTGTGGGCGAATCGGCCCAAATCGCTATCCGCAAGTGTCTTGAATACGTTGCCGGCTATGTGGAACCCAACGATGCATCGGACCCGCCCGTGCCCGATGTGAAGGAAATCATGACCGGCCTGGAGATGAAGCTGACCGCACGTATCGCCGCTGAGGATCGAATCGAGTTGGATGCGGGACTGACATTGACGAGCATTGACGGCTATGAAGAGAGGACGTACGGCAATGCGCTCAGATACGGCGTCCCCAAGATCGACAGGATCGAATTCCCTATGAATGACCTGGCGATCCCGGATGGCCAGACGATCCTCGTAGCAGGGCCGAGAGCCAGGCGGCCCTTGGGACGGGACGATGCCGTCGAGCCGCCCGCACCCTTGTTGATCCTGCTAACCGTCAGGCGGACCGTGATAGAGGACAGAGAGGAGTCGTTATCTATGCCGGTTCCCGGGTCATTGCCCGGCGGCATGGGCGGCATGGGCGGCTTGGGCAGATTCGGAGCCAACGGTCCCAACGGCTACGGCAATGAGGGTGTCAATCCAGGCGAACCTCGGCCGACGCCGAGTCGAGATTGAATTGACTACCCGCGGGAGAACCTCAGAAGGGTCACGGTCGAGGGTATCCTGCGAGGGTTCCCTCGTGCTTGCGGTCGGACCTACTTGCCATTGGTTTCTTCTTCCCCAATGACCCGTTTGGCCCGTCGCAAGAGTCTGGATCGCATCGTCGGGTTTGCCCGCGTCGCATGACCAACGTGTCACAATACCTATGGAACAATGAGACGAATTGAAGTACTTCTGATTTGATTTTGTCTAGGTGGAAACCCACGCGACCGATATATCGCCTCTCGCGACGGCTGGGATCGCGGCGCTGCCGCCTTGTGTTACGACCCTTTGCGCAGACCTCTGAGTTGGCTCGTCGAACCGCCCAAGGCTACGGCACACGACGTTTTCCAGTCACGGTGCAGACCCTGCACGAGAAAATCCGCACCTTCCAATCCGAAGAAGGTGGCATTATAGGTCGCACCAAGAGGGGACCGCGACACGGTCGCCGAGGCAAGCGGCAGGTGCCGGCCCTGTGCTTCAGGCCCTCTTGGCCGGCGGTCCTGCTTGGAGAACCGGGCTACGTGTCCATGACGAACCGTCAGAGCGGCTGAATGCCATCGCAGGACAAGCATGCAGCCATAAGCACTTCTTATGAATAGGTTCATGCTCATTAATGCGGAGCGTTGCCCCCCGGATTTCTTGGCCTGCCGCGTTCACAAAGGCGAAAAGCCGCCTGAGACGTCAGTGGGGAGTCGCCGCAGAATCCCCGGCCGCAATCGGGGCATCCCCCTGCCCACCACACGACACAGAGTGGCGATGACAATGTCGCAGCCCAGCACTCTCATATTCGGTGTAGGAATCTTGACCAATAGCCCTGGTGCCTTCTATAATGACGCCGCATTGGCCGTCATGCCCGCGCGATGATGAAGCCTGTCTTGCTTGTTCTGTTCAGGATGTGGTCCTATGAAACAGATAATCAAAGAGGTCCTTGAGGCTGAAAAACAGGTCGACGCCGTTCTCAGCCAAGCCCGCCAGGCCGCTACTGAGATTAGACGTTCTGCAGAAAAAGAAATGGCGGAGAAGATGAACGATGCCAAGCAGAAGGCCCGCGAGGTCGTGCAGACGGCCGCCGAAGAGGCGAGAAAGGAAGCGGAACGCCTCCGGGACGAGAAGCTGAAGCAGGCAGACCAGCAGCGAGAGGCTCTGCTCCGCAGGAATGCGGACACCATCAACGCGTTGGTTGACAGCATCTGCAGCGCCATCCTGACCACGGAGAGTGAGATAGACAATACGTAATGGCGGGCCCATTGTCAAAATACGCCTTTGTCAATGCTAAGCTGCGTGCACGGATCAGCAAGATCCTGCCCGAGGAGACATTCACCCAGTTGGCCAGGGCCCCCTCTCTTGATGCGGCACTGGCCCTCTTACGCGAAACCCCCTTCGCCCGCCTTGAGGAGATCTACTCGGCGACCGGCGATCTCAAACAAGCAGAGCTCGAGTTGCTCAAGAACGAGATCGAGCTCTATAGAAGCGTCCGACCGTCTCTTCATCCCAGCTCCCTGGAGCTTGTCGACGCCTTGCTGTCCCAATTCGAGATTGACAACCTCAAGAACGCCATAAGAATCTTCTTCGACCGAAGCGTCCGCAAGCACCCAGCCGATGTCAGCCTGCACTACGTTCTGTACGAGCGCATCATTCATGATATTCCGATAGACCTCATTCTGAACGCAGAAACGTTCGACGAGATTGCCGGGGTCTGTGAGGGGACGCCGTACAGTCAGATCATCAAGAAGTACAGCTACACGGTTGAATCGGAAGGTTCGCTATTCCGTATGGAGATTGCCTTTGACCACCTCTACTACGGGAACCTTCTGTCTGCCATCAAAAAGTTGGAGCCCACGGATTGCAGGATCGCCCGCAGGCTGGCAGGCGTGCAAATCGACCTGCAGAATGTCAACTGGATCATCCGGTTCAAACACTTCTATGACCTGCCCTTGGAAGCGGTCATGGCGGCCCTCGTCCCAGGAGGCTTTCACCTTGCGAGGCCTGTTATTGACGAATTGTACCGCGCGCAGAATGTCACGTCAGCGCTTCAGGGATTCGTCAAGAGCATCTATCCAGGCCTGTCAGCGCTGCTCTCGGCCGAAACGTCGGACACCATGTCACGGCTTCTCCTGGTCCGCAGGATAATGGAGGGGATCATGAAACATGAAGTCCAGCGCATCCTGGCCGGATATCCTTTCACCATAGGCATCATACTCGTGTATTTCCTGTTGAAAGGGAGCGAACTCAACAAACTCAGGATCATATTGAATGCCAAACAATATGGCATCCCTCAGGAACGAATTGAGAGCATGATATGATGTTCACCACTCCGATGGTACGGCTTTTTGCAGTGGTCTTGCAGAAGGATTGTGAGCGGGTGACTGAAGCGCTCCTTCGTGAAGGGGTCATGCAGTTTATCAGCACCTCGGAGATGGGCGGTGAACGACCAGACAATTTATCGGCGGTCAAACCCAAGGTATCTCTGACGGACATCTCAGATTTGCGGAAACGCACCGAAGGGCTCCTGTACAGCGTCGGCATCATTCCCGCGGCGCCCAAGGAGACCGATCTGGACCGTCGAGTCATTGTCGACGTGGAAAAGGACACGAAATGCCTTGATACTCTGGAACACAAGCGGGCCGGCATCAGGGAAAGGCAGCGGACCATCCAGCAGGAAATACTAAAGCTGGAAGACATTAGGCGACAAGTAAGCTTCTACGGCACAGACCTGCGCGATGTTACGCTTTCGGCAAGGCATTCCTTCATCTCCATGCGGGTGGGGAGACT
>CAYNQP010000373.1:0-4527 GCA_964399325.1 uncultured Pirellulales bacterium | reverse complement strand
GGGGGCGGCTGGGCCACATGAGCAGTGTTCCCACGTGCGTTGGATTCCCTGGGCCAGGATCTGCTCGTACCGAAGGTCGGGATGGACCTTGATGGAGCGGACGACGGCGGGTATCATCACCCGTCTCGGGAGAAATCAGGTGCCCTGTCAGTAAGGTCAGAAACGTCAAGGTCTCGTTCGGGAATAGGTGTGACTATGTGGCAATACAATCTTCCCACTGGTTCAAGTCGGTTCAACATGCCTGAATCTATCACCTCGTCGGCTGCAAAGCCTCCACGGCTGAAGAGCCCCAGTGTATTATTGACGTTGCTCGTGCTGCTTTCTTCAGCATGTTCAGGCCATGCGAATAGCCGCCCGTCCGTGCCGGGCGAAGCGGACATGCAGGCGTACTTGCTGGTCTATTTCCAGGACAACACGCATAGTCTCCATTTCGCCCTAAGTACAGATGGTTATACATTCACAGCCCTGAACAACGGCGACCCTATCGTTGCCGGCGACAAGGTCGCCAGCCAAAAAGGAGTCCGCGATCCTCATATCACGCGCGGCCCGGACGGGGCGTTCTATCTGGCCATGACGGACCTTCACCTCTTCGCGCAACGATTGGGATACCGTACGACCCAATGGGAGAGGCCGCAGGAGAAATACGATTGGGGCAACAATCGCGGCTTTGTTCTGATGAAATCATCCGATCTTATCAACTGGACAGACCGCAATGTACTGCTCACCGAGGCCTTTGACGAATTGAAAGAGATGGGATGTGCCTGGGCTCCTCAAACCATCTATGATCCCGAGGCCGGCAAGATGATGCTCTATTTCACCATGCGCATGGGGCACGGGCGCACGAAACTCTACTATGCCTATACCGATGACGATTTCACCAAACTGACGACGTTGCCGCAGATCCTCTTCGCGTATCCGAATGCTGAAATCCAGGTTCTCGATGCGGATATCACCCATCTGCCGGACGGACGTTACTGTATGATGTATGTCGCCCAGGAGAATCCCGGCGGTATCAAGATGGCGTTCTCCGACAGTATCAACAAAGGCTATGAATACAGGCCTCAATGGGTCGATCTCGAACCGGGCGCTTGTGAAGCGCCCAATGTGTTCAAGCGTATTGGCGAAGACAAATGGGTGCTGATGGTTGACGCTTTTAGCCTGCGGCCCAGCAATTTCGGCTTTTGCGAAACCACCGATTTCGTCACCTTCAAAGACCTGGGCCATTTCAACGATGGCGTCATGAGGACCACGAACTTCTCCTCCCCCAAACATGGTGCGGTGACACCACTGACCAAGGCAGAAGCAGACCGACTCGCCCATCACTGGGGATTAGAGCTCCAATGGTAGATCGAGGGCGGAGGACAGCAGAGACAGCAACGTACTTGGACAGTGAATAACAGGCGGTTCTCCGTTTCCCATCAAGGATGACGAGCCGACGGTAATGTACCTGCAAGACACCCCGCACGCGGACAAACTGACCCTGATGGACGAATACTTCGCCTGGAAAACGCGCGGCAGGAGACTCATAGAATTCCCTTGTTGGGCAGAAGGTCCTATTTGCGCTTGGCGGGACGCTCCTGGTTGGGTATAAGAAGGCAGGCGGATACTCGTCGTGCTAGATCATTGTGTGGATTGAGTGTTTAGGGAGGCCGACAATGAAACGTTTCCTCATGGTATCATGCATCGTCGCCGTGCTGGTTGCGCCCTGCGCCGGTGGGCAAGAACCGTCGCCGGAGAACAAGATCCCCCTGCGTATTCTGTACGCCGGGATGCCCGGCACCGCCCGGCAGAAGGATTTTGTCTCCTTCCTGAGCAAATATTTCACCCAGGTCAAGGCGGTGGACGTCCTTTCCTTCAAGCCCGATCAGGCCAACGACAGCGACGTCGTAATCCTCGACAAGGACGGCATCCAGTGGGGTAACCGGGGCGGCAATCCGCTGAGCGACCTCAGGCTGCCCCCGGACTATTCCCGGGCCACGCTGGCCCTCGGAATTCCCGGTGCGTTCCTCTACGACAGGATGGGGCTAAAACCCGGGTACAGGTGAAACTGCCTCACCGATTGGGCTCATGGTGAGTCCTTCGACCACGCGATCTACCAGAAACCGTTCAAAGTGGAGTTGCCATTCACCGAGAAAGACGCCCCTTCATCGTATCAACAAACGCTGCCCAAAGGCGTGTCGCTGGGCAAGTCCATGAACGTCTTCCGCATCCAGGACACCGACAACAAGGTCGGTGAGGCCGGTGCCGTGGCCCGGGGCATTTACGCCGAGTACCCCGGCGAAGCGGAAGCGATCACCCTGGGATTCGCGCCCGGCAAAGCGTACGACTCCGTAGGCATCGGACGGCACGGCAACTACATGCTATGGGGCTGGTCGGCGGCGCCGTCGAAGATGACCCCCGCCGGGCAGAAGTTGTTCGTCAACTGCATCTGCTACATCCATCAGTACGACAAGAAACCCTTTGTCGCCATACCGCGGCGTACCCTGACCCGCGATCAGGACCTCGGCATGATACTCGATAGAATGGAGCAGAACCCTTCGAATGCGGCGACCCATCTGTCCCGCTACTTCCCGCCGGAAATGGTGGATCAGTATGAGCGTGATCTGGCCGGCCTGCGCAAACACTACCAGGAGAACATCGAATTCGTCTACGTCGTTAAAAACAGATTCTGCCTCGACGAAGACCTTAAGTCGCTCGGAATCGACTCCAACCGAAAGGTCGCCACGCTCGAAGCGTTGATCGGACTGCTGGCCGACGAGTCCAGGGCCCAGGTCGCCCAAAAATGTCTGACGCGCTACACCGATCAGACCTTCAGGTCTGCGCAGGCGTGGAGTCGATGGTATGAGCAGAACGCGCAGCACTCGATATTCTCTGATGCCGGCGGCTATCGTTTCTATGAGGTGCCCGATCTCGATTGACCTTAACTGACGGTCTCGACGATCTCGATCGACAGCGCCTCGCGGGCGCGGGTCTGGCTCGCGTCGGCCCATGCACACGTCTGCATTGGCGCGGTCTTGCCCCCACACGCAACGGTATCGGTGTGCCGGGCGCACCCTACGTCACTCTTCTTCATTCTCTATGATATGTTTCGTCGCGGCGTAGTAAAAGCCTATGGATTCGTCTTCACCCTCTTTGAATCGTTTAGTTATCTTTGCAAAGGGAAACACCTTTGCTTTGCCACCCACGTTTTCCAGGAAGTACCCTTCGTCTTCTGAATAGCCCCATTCTCCGCCAAGGTTATTACGAATGGCCTCACCTAAATAAGTTCCAAACGCAATGACTGTCGTTTGAAGCATTACCGGCGGGCCATCCGGCCAGCCCTTGCTGATGATCGCATCTATCTTCTTTATCGACGCCTCGCTATAGTCAATGTCTTCTTGAAATATATCACGTACTCTTTTGATGTGATCTTCTGCAATGCCTGGAATAGAGGCGATGAAATCCTCGGGAGATGTTTGCCTGGGTTTCTTCTCAGATGAGTTATTTCCAGCCGCAGCGTGAGATGAAGAAGCAGTTTGGATAGAGCCAGCCTTCTTTCTCATCCAAAGACGAAACACCACGATTGCAAGCACTACTAATGCAAGAATGATCTTGATAGTCGTCCCCATTCAGATGTCTCCTTCTGTCCTAACGCACTGAATCAGCTTCGTGGCGTGTGCATCGCACACCATCTCCTGATTGCCACTCTGGTTCGGCCCGCGTGGGCCCACGCACGCGTCTGCATTGGCGCGATCTTGCCTCCACACACAATGGTATCGGTGTGCCGTGCACACCCTACGTCGCTGAGTTCGGCGAGCTCTCAGGTGCCAAATGGCGACTTTACGATTTCGATAAGGCGTTGCTGTTCCTCGGATGTTGGCTTTCGCGATACTCTACGCATATATTCTCTTATTAGTCTAAGGTAGTCGCTGATGTTGACCAATTGATCCTTGCCATTGTCCTCCCCAAGCTTTCTGCACGTGGCGATCACCAAATACTCTGCTCCTATCTTGGGATCTGCAATCGTTGCTTCTATGCGCTGAGGGAATTGACTATCGAGTATTACCCTGAACTCGTCCTTATTACCGAACTCAAATAGAGTTTCGGCTATTATCATGCGACCGATCCAAGCTAAACCTGCATCCGCAAATTGTCTCTGTCTTGCGGTCAACACGTCGCTGCAAAGGACAGTGACTTCTGTCAACAAGGTCATCTTGAGTTTCGCAAAGGAAGCCACGATGGTAAATCGAAGATGAAACAGCCCATCATAATCGCCCCAGTCTATTGCCCAGTCAGTATAGTCGTCCTTATTCGGGAATCTACTCTGGTTTGGATTCGTCACCCTCGCGATGGCATCCATTATAGAGTCTATTCCTGACTCAAAGTCATGCCTACAATCGGCATAGAGTTTATCGCGTAAGAATAATGGTATATCGCAGTCTTCGATGATCACGGGTAACACTATGACACGTTTCTCCTCGAGCTCACGTATCAGGCCCGAAGTGATTTCTTTTTTGCACCATTCTGATTGGACAGAGGTCTTTGATA
>CAYNQP010000372.1:0-4532 GCA_964399325.1 uncultured Pirellulales bacterium | reverse complement strand
TCCTGCTGCATGGCCGGGTCGCGCGTCCAATAGTCGCGCCGGTAGAGCGGGTCGGTGAAGTAGATGCCGCCGTCCGGGGCCATCCACAGATCGTTGGGGCCGTTGAGCAGCTTGTCTTTGAAGTTCTTGACGACGACGGTGACGGCGCCGTTGGGGTCGATCTTCCAGAGTTGGTTGTTCATGTCGGCGCAGGCCCAGAGATTTCCCTGCTTGTCGAAGAACATCCCATTGGACCGGCCGCAGGGCTTCATGAAGTCGGTCAGCTTGCCGTCCACGGACCATTTGCAGATCCGGTCGTTCGGTTGATCGGTGAAGAAGACGTTCCCGTCGGCGTCGGCGGCGGGGCCCTCGGTGAAGCCAAAACTCTCGGCCAGCAGCGTCACCTTCGCTTCCGGCGCGATGATGCTCGCCGTCTCGCCTCCGCAGGCCGTACAGGCGATCAGTCCAATCAGAAGCAAAATAGGGCCCGCGGATGGGCCGAACGAGCCACGTGTGAGTCTCATGTGCGATGTCATGCGTGTCACCTCCAAGTCACTGTGTTGGTTTCTCGTGTCGCAATCAGCAGGTATTATATCGCTGATGCCGAGGCAAGTCCTGTTTTTTCAGATGGGGCAGGCGCCGGTTGGATGGCGAGAAACAATGCACCGACCAAGGCGGCCGTTTGTATTACCCCTAAAAAAGTCTCTCAGACGCAAATAGCAGTGGTTCAGGAGACCGAATATGGCTGCGACGGCCAGGATCAATTTTGTGCGGCAGCAGGGCTTTGCTGAGGCAGAAGGCCCCGCTTGCGGAACTCAATACGCTGCCCTCATGTTTCAGCCAAGGCTCACCGCCATTCTTGTGGCTATCGGGTTGGTGCTTCAGGTCGGGCCGCTCTTCTTGGCGCTCTCGGCGATACTCTGGTGGAACGTCCTTCTGCCGGAGCTGAACCCGTTTGATGCTTTCTACAACCGGTTTGTCGCGAGGCCGAAGGGATTGGCGCGCCTGACGCCTGACGCCTGCGCCGGCGCCGAGACGTTTCGCGCAGGGCATGGCCGGCACGTTCATGCTCGCTACCGGCCTGTTCCTGCTCTGGGGTTGGCCGTCGTCGGCGCTGATCGTCGAGGCTCTGCTGGTGGTGGCGCTCGTGGCGTTGGTTTTCGGGAGATTCTGTCTGGGCTCGTACATCTTTCATTTGTTGCGGGGCCGGGCGGCGTTCGCCAACCACACGCTCCCATGGGTCCATAGCGCGTGATCTTCCCCGATGCTCAGGCCATAGGGGTTGACTTAGCAGGGCGGCGGACATAGGCTCATGTCGTTTGGTTGACATGGACCTTTGGAGGCCGTACGTATGAAGATTCTGCCGATCACACTCCTGCTGAGCGTGGCCGCGGCGGGTTTTGCCCAGCCACCCCGCCCCTCAATCCCGGAAGGCGCTGTTGTTCTTCGTGACCAGGCCTACGTCACCGACGGGCACGAGCGACAGAAGCTCGACCTGTACCTGCCGAAGGCCGACGTGAAACTGCCGCTAATCATCTGGGTACATGGCGGCGCCTGGCTTTCCGGCAGCAAGGACCGTGTGGTTCCGCTGGGCTATCTCGCCGAGGGCTATGCCGTGGCGAGCATCAACTACCGGTTGAGCCAGCACGCAATCTTCCCCGCTCAGATCGAAGACTGCAAGGCGGCTGTTCGTTGGCTGCGGGCCCACGCTCAAGAGTACAACCTCGAGCCGGACAGGTTTGGCGTCTGGGGGGAATCCGCGGGCGGGCATCTCGTGAGCCTGCTCGGCACGACAGGCGATGTCAATGAGTTTGACGTGGGGGAGAACCTGGCCTTCTCTAGTCGAGTGCAGGCCGTAGTGGACTGTTTCGGTCCGACCGATTTTCTCCAGATGGACGCGCATCGTCTGGCGAATGGGATGGTCCATGACCCGGCCGACTCGCCCGAATCCGAGCTGGTCGGCGGGGCTATTCAAGAGAACAAGGACAAAGTCGCCTGGGCGAACCCGGTCACGTACGTCACGGCCGGCGACGCGCCGTTTCTGATTATCCACGGCGATGTGGATCCCATCGTGCCGCACCATCAGAGCGAACTGCTGGAAGCGGTGCTCAAGAAGGCGAGTGTGCCCGTATCGTTCTACACCGTCAAGGGAGGGGGCCACGGCGGATTCCGGGACCCGAGAGTGTCCCAACTAACCAGGGAATTCCTGGCCAGGCATCTGAAGGCAGCGCCCTCCGACCCGCCGGGCAATTGAGGTTGACTTGGGTCCGCGTCGGCGGTAGGCTCATGCTGTCTTTTTGGCCTTTCTTTGGAGAGCACGCTGATGAAGAACTTGCTGACCCTGATCCTGTTGACTATCGCGACACCTGCCTTGGCGCAAAGTCTGGTCTCGCCCGAAGTCCACGCCGATGCGCGCGTTACGTTCCGACTCAGGGCGCCTAACGCCAAGGAAGTCGCGCTGCGTCTGGAGGCCACCCGAGTCCCGCCCATGCAGAAGGACGAGCGGGGCGTGTGGTCGATCACAACGGAGCCGCTGGAGCCCGATATCTACGCGTACACGTTCAGCGTCGATGGTGTGAAGGTCCTCGATCCGAGCAATCCGGTCCTCAAGTACAATCTGCTCAACAGCGAGAGCGTGGTTCACGTGCCGGGCCCGGCCGCGCTGCCTTGGGAGATCAACGATGTGCCGCACGGCGTGATCCATCGGCACTTCTACCGGTCAGCCATCGTCGGTGACGATCAACCCTTCCTGGTCTATACACCCCCTGGCTACGACCGCGCCGCCGAGAAGACCTATCCCGTGCTCTATCTCCTGCACGGCTACAGCGACGCCGAGGATGCCTGGAGCACCGTCGGCCGGGCGAATGTCATTCTCGACAATCTCATCGCGCGCGGTCAGGCCAAGCCCATGCTTGTGGTGATGACACTGGGTTACGGCAACAAGGAGGTCATCGCCAACGGCTGGCAGGGCCTGGGCCAACCCGGTGTTCTTCAAAGCAGCAACGAGAAGTTCCGCGACTCGCTGCTGCAGGAGGTGATCCCGCAGGTGGAAAAGGCCTATCGCGTCTCGACGGACCGCAACGCCCGCGCCGTCGCGGGCCTGTCGATGGGCGGGGCCCAGTCGCTGCTGACCGGCCTGAACGCGCCGGATCGCTTCGCCTGGATCGGCGCCTTCAGCTCCGGCGGTATGAGTCCTGACTTCGACAGCCGATACCCGAAGGTCGATGAAAGTCTCAACACGCAGTTGCGCCTGCTCTGGATCGCCTGCGGCAAGCAAGACGGTCTGCTCGGGGTCAATCAGAAGCTGGTCGACTGGCTCCAGTCCAAGGGTGTCAAGCCCACCTGGGTGCAGACCGCCGGCGGCCACAGCTTCATGGTCTGGCGCCGCAACCTCGCCGAGTTCGCGGCGCTACTCTTCCAGAATCAGCCGTGATCAGAGCGCCTTGGATGTACGATGCCAGGCAAGGCACTTTCAACGCGGGTGGTTGCTCCACGGGGAGCCGGGCGGATCCATTCGATGCGAAGCCTAACGCCATGCGGAGACAGCCCAATGAGAAGAGTATGTCACATTATACCGTTGTTGATGCTGGGCAGTCTCGCATCGGCAAGAACGGCTGACGATCCTAATAGTGTGCCCTATAGGGGCCGCCTATCCGAGCTTGTATGTAAAGGTCCCGCAATTACCGCGGGGCTCAAGGGGCCACATAGGGACGACTTGCTGGTTCTGGATGATGTCAATGACCTTAGCGGGATACCTCGTGAGCTGCGCCAGCTCGTCTCGGTGGCACTGGATATATACAAGCCTGTCGGTGTTGTCTCTCTGGCGTCGGTCAGCTATGACAATGAGGCGAAGCGTGTGTTCGATGTGACGCTCAGGATATTCGTCTTCAGGGACAGACCATCCTGCGAAGCGTGGCGTAAACAGAAGTACGAGCATGAGGGATGGGAAAAGTACTATAGCAAGGTCGATGATCCCAACTACGCCGGTTATCACAGCAAGGAAATGAACAAGCGAATTGCCTTTGTCAACAATGTCTGGATGACCTGCGGAACCATTTCCGACTGCAACGAGCCTGCCGGAATCGTCGAGCATTATGCGGCGCTGCTACATCGAAAAATGAATAAGAAGTGACACGCCGCCCAACTGCTTCAAGAGCTATACAAGGATATGTAGGACAGGCCTCGTGTGCCCATCTCATCCTCATCTTTCGATGAGGGATTCCTCGACCTTCATGCCGAAGTGGCGGCCGCCTTGGGTGATGTGGGCGAGGACCTTGTCGCCGGGTTTGAGACTGGTGACTGCGATGGCCTTGCCTTGGGGATCGACCAAGCGGATCGTCTCGGCATTCTGCAGGACTAAGCTGATGGGATGACCCTCGGCCTGAGCCTCGATCAGCATCATGGGCCGGCGTTCGATCTTATTGCGGCCGAGGTAGGCGGTCTGGGTCCGGCCCTCGAAGTCAACCAGCATGACCTCGTCACCGGCCTTCAGGTCGGCCAGGTACTTGGTCTTGCCGCCCGTGGTCATGGTATAGGCATGGACGGGGCCGGCG
>CAYNQP010000371.1:0-4537 GCA_964399325.1 uncultured Pirellulales bacterium | reverse complement strand
GTCGTTGCCAAACATGTACAGGCCGTCTGTCATTACGGTGGATAATTGCCCTTTGCCGAGAATCAGCAGGTCGGACGGCACGTCAGCCGCCGCCAGCGCCATTGAGCGAACCGCGGGTTCCGGGCCGGCCCACAGCGCGCTGAGTCCCGCCATCGCGCCCGCCACCAGCGGCAAGGGCACGCGACAGAAGCTCCCGCACCCACAACGACACAGATCGCTCAGGGCCCAGTCCCACGAGCTGATATCGAACGGATCGATGTAGCCATCGCTACTGAACGCGCCATCCAGGCAATACGTACTGCCAACGCCTCCCTCCAGCAGACCCGCAGAGGCCCCACACGAAGCCGTCACCAGCAGGAAATCCTCCTCATCGGCCGTATCGCTCCAGTTCAGGTCCATGCAGTAGCCGTCACAGTGCACTTCCACCGCCCAGCCATCCACCAGGGCTGACTCGCCCCCGGAACCATCGGAAGCTGCCAGGCGGATACCCGTTTGCGTCACTACAAGCGGCCCCGACTGGACCAGCTCCAATTCGACCCAGGTCCCATTGCTCAGGTCCAGGCCGCCGGTCGAGACCCACGCCTGACAAACCCCGAACCGTCCGCTGCCAAATGAGCCCGGCCGGCCGGCCGGAGGCGCGGGCACGCGACCGATCTCCACATAATGCTCTTCCCGCTGCGGATCGTCATATGCCAGCAACTGCGGGACGTCCGACAGGTACGCCACTAATTCCAGATCTGCCCCAGGATCTTCGAATAGATACGAGAACCGCACCAGCACGCGCTGGCCCTCATACTTGCCAAAACGCGCCTTGGTGCGCGCTGCTTCATCTGCCACCACCTGCATCCGGACCATGCCATTGGGGTCCGGAGCAACGCCCGTCACCAGCTCGACGAACGTCGCCTCCGGCGTGTTGTTCGTCGTGACCCGATGGTCGAACTGACCGGGATCATCCAGCGCCAGCTCGCCCAGTGAGAAGCCCAGGACAGGCCCCTGTGCCCTCAGTGCAAAGACCGCCGCCAGGGTGTAGTCGCCATCGACTAGCACCGTCGTGCGAGCGGCGTTGGGGTCCGCGACCTTGCCCTGGCTGACCGCCGTGCCTATCCAGGCCTGGAACTCGTTCGCGGAATCGGCTGGCACTGCCTCGATAGTCAGGACCGTGCCCTGCCCCACCTCGAACAAGCCTTCCCCCGGCGTAAGCACATATCCCGCGCCGACCGAAGAGACCGCCAAAACCCGCGTCGGCGTCGCCGGTTCCCCTGCCGTGAAACTCCAGACGTTGCCCGGGTACGTCGTCACGCCGTCCGCAGCCACCTCGTCCACCCGCCAGTAGTAAGTCACTCCAGAAGTAAACGCGTACGGGATGACCCACTCTGTCTCGCTGCAGCGGCCGCTGAAGCTACGTTGTCCAAGGCTCGCGCTGAAACCGAAGTACACATCGTGGTACACCGCCGTGCGGCCCGCCTGCCACCGCAGGACGAACGGTTCTACTCCCTGAGCTCCATCGGCAGGCGAAGGATCATAAGCAGTCAGATACGAGGCGTCTTCAACAACGGCACGAATCATATAGCTTGCCTGAGATTCGGTCCACGTGGCCGACGTGAACCTCCAACTGTGGCCGCCTCCGGTTGTACTCGTGTCCGTGCCAATGTCAGGATCGCCTCCCTCGGTCTGTTCTTCTGCAAGATAGAACTCATCACAGGCAACGAGGCCGTAGGATGAGATGTCGATGTCGATCCATGTTTTGGCTTGAGACTTGTACACAACATAGGTAATTGGAGAGATCATGTCTCGGCGCTGAGAATCAAGGACGCGAACGCGAATAGTATCGGAATCGTTATTCAGCGCATGGAAGTAGAACCGGGCTGTCAGAAGCCGTACCGGGGTCGCAGCCGGCGTGAAGCAAACGGCCCAGCCGCATCCACCTCCAGTCCATGCCCACCCTTGCTCGGAGGTTCCATCATCATAAGACAGCTCCTCCTGGTCAGCTCCGAGCAGCGGCACAAAAGCCGCGCACAGATCGTAGTTGCCATCCACCAATACGGCAGTCCTGGCTTGGGTCGGCTCATCGACCTTGCCCAGAGCCACCGCCGCGCCGCCCCAACCCGCGAACCGGTAGTTCGGGTCTGCCACCGCCTCTACGGTCACGTTCTCGGCATTCACGTACTCGAACGCCCCCTCGCCCGGAAGTGTGACGGAACCGCCGTCCATCGAACTGATCGTCAGGGTCCGCAACACGAGATCATCATAGAAGAAGTTGACGTCTCTGACGAGGCCCGGATTGTTCTGCTGGATCTGTAGAACATGCACTTGATGGGCCGATGCGTTGAGCGGGTTCTGCCGCAGATTGAGATAGGTAAGGCTCATCAGATTCGCGAGAGGAGAGATATCGCTGATTTGATTCTCCTCCAAGCCCAACTTGGTCAAGCGGGTCAGATTCGCCAGGGGAGAGATATCGCTGATTTGATTGTCCCCAGGATACAACACACGCAAGCTAGTCAGGCTCTGCAGGGGAGAGATATCGCTGATCGTATTGTTGGCTATTCTCAGATAGGTAAGGTTGATCAGATTCGCGAGAGGAGAGATATCGCTGATTTGATTCTTCCACAAGTCCAACCTGGTCAAGCTGGTCAGATTTGCCAGCGGAGAGATATCGCTGATTTGATTGTGCCCAGGATACAACTCACTCAAGCCAGTCAGGCTCCGCAGGGGAGAGATATCGCTGATCGTATTGTTGGCTATTCTTAGATAGGTAAGGTCGATCAGATTCGCGAGCGGAGAGATGTCGTTGATCTGGTTGTCGTCGAGGCGCAGACTGCCGAGGTTCGTCGCGTATTCGAGACCTGTGAGGCTCGTTATTCCCTTCGAATAGGCACTCAGGGATGTCAGTCCCAGCATGTCCTCAGCAGTCGGATCGTGGTCGATGCCAAGAGCTTCCTGGATAGCGGCCTTCAGGTTGGCGTCAGGAATATCGACCGGCTGAGTCGCTGCCGCAGAGACATGAACCAGACTGATGAGTATAAGGCCGCATAGACTGAGGCCCATCGCTTGAGTTCGACTTGTCGCATAACTTGGGCAATGCATCGTTCTATCCCTTCAAAAAGAGCCTTTCGGGTCACGTCTATGTGGTAAGCTCCGTCCGCACATCCACCCGCCCGCGTTTGAGTTCCGCGTTTTGGTTCTCTGCACCCACGGCCGCGCAAGAGCTGGACTCCCTTAGCCTCCGAATCGACCCATGCCGCACCAGCATCGGCGAGAGAACCATTCATTATAACATGAAACGCCATGTCGTTCCACTGTGGAGACTGCGTAATCTGCCATCCAATCCGTCTCGGGATGGCCTTCCGGGCCCTTTCTGTGGGGTCGCGACGGACCATTCGGGCGTACGCGTCCCGGGGGTCACCATGACAAGACACCGCGCAGCAGCAATAACACCTTACCGACCATGTCGCCGTGCCGTGGCTCGTTGACCTCGCCGGCGCTCGATTCCGGGACACTGATGTCTCTCATGCAGGTCGGGCAGGTCACGGCCATGGCCGTCGATTGGTACCAGGCCCTCAGGGGCCCCCCGCAATACGGGCATTCGAATTCGGCTTTCCGTACCATGATTCATACCTCCTTTCACAGATTGGTGGCAGATAGAGAATGTCGGTTGACAGGTCGCATCACACCCTGCGGCTGCCAGTCGAAATCCGTAGCGAGACGGCATTCACCGGCCCTTTTGAAGCAGTGCAGGGCCGGTGGATCTCCCGCGAAGTCTCTCTCGGTGAAGAGCAGCGAGCTGCCGCCCAGGCGGATTCGGTCTCGGTCGGTCAGTATGGTTTCGCCGACGATTCTTTGACTGTTGACAAAGACGCCGTTGCGGCTGGCCATGTCGATCGCGCGATAGGTGCTGGTCTTCCTGTCGAAGCGGATCTGCAAATGTTTGCGTGAGACCGCGCCGTCCAGGACCTGAATCGGCAGCGATTCGCCCCGACCGATGACATTGGTCCGGCGGCCCAAGGGATAATACTTCCCTCTGCGATCTCCGGACACCACCACTAACGTTGCCATCTTATCACCTCCACTTCTGCCACTGGGTCCACGGTTTGTTCTCTGAAGGTCGATACGCAGGGCCGCAGGCGCCATTGCGCGGCCTGTGCGAAAAGTCTCGCAAAAGCGCCGCTAGTCCGCGTCGCCACCGTGACAGAGGCCCGGCCGGTCACATCGATCAGCTTGTCGAGGGCCATCTCCGGCCGGAGCAACTCCGCGTCAGTGCCGTAGTTACCACGTAGTGCGTGCTGTGTTCAGCGACTGCATAGCGGCCCATGCCCGTAGTTACCACGTGTCCTTCGGTGGGCTGGGATTTGCCATATACCCGGCTGAGTTCGTGTGTCTTCTGATCCCGATGGGGCCGGTGCGCGCGGTCACTGGCAGTTCTCGCGGCATACCGGCGCGGTTTTGCGTTGACTTTCATCCGCGGAACGTGGATAATTCAGATATAGGTCCTTCATGAAGACCACAACTGGTGGCGAGGGCGTGGTCGTTTAGGAAGCCA
>CAYNQP010000370.1:0-4545 GCA_964399325.1 uncultured Pirellulales bacterium | reverse complement strand
TCGACGCGCTGAGGCTCGGACCATTTCGACTTCATAATGTCGAGCCACTGCACAGTCACAGGTTTGGCCGCAGCACCAACGTTCAGCGTGACCTTGCCCCCGCCGGGGAAATAGACCGCGTACTCGGTCCCGGGGTTGGCCAGGCAATACGCCTCGTTCTCTTCACGGTCGCCGAGCAGGTCATTGTGCGGCGTGCATTCGAATACGTTCATCCGGTCGGTCAGCATGCGCATGCTCCGAATGTTGGCCTGCGCCTTCTCACCCAGCCCCAGGCCGGAATCGGGGCGATGGAATCGCGCGGAAGCCAAGCCCCCGAAGACATTCCGCCAGAACCGCTCCATCGCGTCCCGATCGTTGCCGAAACGCCCGGTATCGGCGCCGTAGATCTTCACATTGTTCAGCGGGCGTCGCCGACTCGCGATTCGTTGACGCTGTTTCTGGGCGTTATCCCAGTGGGCCTGCCCTTTCTGATGGTTGTTCTGGGAGATATCCACGAATGAATAGGTTTCGGGGTAATCGAAGGTGGCATTGTGCATGGCATTAGCCAGATCCCAGGCGTCCCACATCTCCGTCGTGTGGACCGTGACGCCGGCGTCTTTGGCCTTGGCCTTGATGTGCTCGGACCAATACCAACCCCACTGGGGTGTCACGGAGGTTTCGTTGTCTATGCAGTAAAGGACATTGCCGTACTTGAGTGAATACGAGAGCATCTTATCCACGAACCGCTGTTGATACTGCAAGACGGTCTTCTGGTTCCGCTCGGCCGGCACGGACCAGAAGAAGTTGTTCTCGGTGCGTGTAGGGTGCGTCGTCACTCTCACCGGCAGGCCCGTCTCCTCGGCGGTGTAGTTGACGTTGTTCTTGGGATTGAAGGGATTGGCGTCCCAGTTTTCGCGATAGTAGTCGAAGGTCGCCCAGACCTCGATCTGCACGATGATGTCACGCTCGCGAGCGAGCCTGAGCAGGTTCTCGAACCGCTGCCAGTATTCCTCATTCCGCTGATCGAGGTCATACTTGCCATCGGGCAGTTGCTTGAAGGCCTGCACCTCGAAACCCTTGTCGTTACGGGCGCTCATCGTGTTGCGTACGTAATTGCCCCCCACCGAGGCAAGCAGATCGAGATGTTCCTTCAGATCGGGAATCTGGAACAGGCTATCGTCCTTGCTGCCGCCGATCAGCAACACGGGCTTGCCTTGGTACTGCCAGTAGACGGGATGGGCCTGATAGATGTCGATTCCGTCCGGAGGCGCTGCGGAGACCATCGCCCCTGCGTACATCGCAATCAGCACGACGGCCATTGTGAACATGCAACGAGATACCACAGCTATCTCCTCCCACGGCAAAACCACTGGGTTGACGACCGGCCTTATGCAGCCTTCCGCAGAATTATACGCCGGGCCACCCTCTTCATCAATCACGATGTCGGGCCCAGCCGCTCGCTCCGGCATGAGAGTGTAAACGGCACTTGACTTTTCGCTTGAAAAAGGAGGCCGACGAGGTCAAGCTGTGCCCGACAGGACAACGTCTGATTGCGACCATTAGGGAGGATTACGCATGCGAGCCCGTCAACGCCTGATTCAGGCCATTGCTATCGCTGCTGTTCTGGCCGCTGCTGTCTTGTGTGCGCACGCCCAGGAGTTCAACTACGACGAAGCCAAGGTGCCCAGCTTCACACTCCCCGATCCCCTGGTCTGTCTGGACGGCGACAAGGTCACGGATGCGAAGACATGGCAACAGAAGCGTCGGCCGGAGATTCTGAGGCTGTTCGAGGAGAACGTCTACGGCCGCTCCCCCGGCAAGCCGCAAACGATGACCTTCATGACCACGTCCGTTGACAAGAACGCTCTGGCCGGCAAGGCCACCCGCAAAGAGGTGACCGTCTACTTCACCGGACGCGAGCGGGACCCCAACATGACCATCCTTATCTATCTGCCGAATAGGCGCGCGGGGCCGGCGCCCACGTTTGTGGGGCTGAACTTCAATGGCAACCATACGACTAACGCAGATCCCAACATCACCTTGACCAAGAGTTGGGTCCCCGACCAGGAATCCAACCACAGAGCGACGGAAGCCTCGCGCGGCTCCTTTGCCGGCCGCTGGGCTGTCGAGCGCATCCTGGAGAGAGGGTATGACCTGGCCACGGTCTACTGCGGTGACATCGACCCCGACTTCGACGACGGATTCCAGAATGGCGTTCAGCCATTGTTCTACCGGGAGGGCCAGACCCAACCGGCCGTGGACGAATGGGGCTCTATCGGAGCGTGGGCGTGGGGCCTGAGCCGCGCGATGGATTACTTCGAGACGGACTCCGACATCGACCACAACCGCGTAGCCGTCATGGGGCACTCGCGGCTGGGCAAGACCGCCGTCTGGGCCGGGGCGACGGACGAGCGTTTCGCGATGGTGATCTCCAACGAATCCGGCTGTGGCGGGGCCGCCCTGTCCCGGCGACGATTCGGCGAAACCGTCAAGCGGATCAACACCTCCTTTCCCCACTGGTTCTGCGACAACTTCAACAAGTACAGTAACAATGAAGACGCCCTGCCCGTGGATCAGCACATGCTGATCGCCCTGTGCGCGCCCAGGCCGGTCTATGTCGCCAGCGCCGAAGAGGACCGCTGGTCCGACCCGCACGGCGAGTTCCTCTCGGCCAAGTACGCCAATCCTGTCTACAGGCTGCTCGCCACGGAGGGACTGCCGGCCGACGAAATGCCGGCTCTCAGCGAACCGGTGATGGCGACGGTTGCCTACCACATCCGCCCGGGCAAGCACGAGGTCACGGATTATGATTGGGAACGGTACATGGACTTTGCCGACAAACACCTCGCGCAGGACAAGAAATGATGGAGAGAGAAGATGCCCCCCGCACCTGTGCAGACGACTTCTGCAACGGCCGGGCGATAATCGAATGCCTTGAACTGCTCAAGCAATAACACATGGAAACTCACGTCGAAAGGAGCCAAGGAATGAGCGACTTGAAAGATCGCATCACGAGCATGCTACTGAAACCGCAACTTGCCGGACTGGCCACCGTCACTGAAGATGGCAAGCCTTGGGTCCGTTACGTCATGATCGCCGCCTCTGACGACCTGACGATCCGGTGCGCCACGTTCATCGGCGCCCGCAAGGTCAAGCAAATCGAGAAGAACCCCGAAGTCCACGTGACCTGCGGCATTGCAAATCCGATGGAGATGGCGCCCTATCTCCAGATCCAGGGTCGGGCGGCGTTGAATACCAGCAAGGAGGCTCGGCATGGCTTCTGGAGTGACATGCTCGCGCCGATCTTCGACGGTCCGGACGATCCCAAGTACGGCGTCCTCGAAATAGCGCCGTACTCTATCGAATACGTCACTGTGGGCTCCCCGAAACCGGAAATCTGGACGGCCGACTGAGACCGGGAAGATCGCGGCGTCACTGGCGAACCGGGTGACGCCGCATTCGCTCTAGTCGATGCGCTTACGATAAAGCCGCGTTTGCAGCGCGCCTTGCCAGGCGGTCCAGTTGGAATCGCTCAGCTCGCTGTCGATGGCCGAGTTGACCTGGTTCATCTTGGCGTCGAGGTCGTCGAGGTAATAGACCATGAAGGCCTCACAGGTCGCCGGCAGCTTAGGCGAGCCAAACTCGAGTTGGCCATGATGCGACAGAATGATATGTCCCAGCGTGTCCAGGACCTCCGGCGCGATCTCCACACCCTGGGCCTGCAGGGCGTCGGCCTTCTTGTGGAGCATCAGTATGGTCTTGGTGATATGCCCGATCAACTGGCCTGAATCGGTGTAAGAGAAGGCCATGTCGTAGGCAAGCTCCTCCGTCTTTCCCATGTCGTGCAGGAAGATGCCGGCCAGGACCAAATCGGCCTGCACGTGCGGATATAGCGGCAGAATGGCCTGGGCCACGCGCATCATGCTGTGCGTGTGTTCCAGCAGCCCGCCGATATAGCCATGGTGCATCTTCATGCCGCCCGGAGCGGCGCAGAACTTGTCCATCAGGTCCTTGTCCGCAAGGAATGCCTCCGCAAGTGCTTTGAGATGCGTGTTTCGAATGCCGCCGACGATCTCCTTGACCTCTCTGAACATTTGCCCGATGTCGTTCGAGGTATGCGCGAGAAAATCATCAACCGCCACCTTGCTCGGATCGATGGGCGTGACGGTATTGACGACGATTTGCAGATTGTTCTGATACAGCTCGCTGCGTCCCTTGACGTGCACGAAACCGGGTTTGGGCAGGGACTTATAGACAAGTTCCGTTGCCTGCCACATCCGGCCGTTGATTTGGCCCGTCCGGTCGCACAGGAACATCGCAATATAGAGGTCGCCCTTCGTCGTACTCCGCAAGATGGGATCGCGAACCATGTAGATATCGTTGACCGTTTCGGCCGGACCGATTTCATTGATGAACTTGTGTATCATATTCAGCTCCGAATGGGGTTGGGATTCTCAAGATCGGGCCCATCATAGTGGCCCCCGGCACATTACGCAAGGAAACGACGGCAAAAATCAGGGCAATCGCATGAAATCTGTCATGGGGATTTCTCATTGTTGTTGACCT
>CAYNQP010000369.1:0-4546 GCA_964399325.1 uncultured Pirellulales bacterium | reverse complement strand
CGGGCCCGGTCCTGCTGGCCGTTCGTTTCATTCGCACGCCATCGGCCTCCTCGTGCGGGCAGATATCCGCGCCGAGACCGGGCCGGCCCAGACGCGCGCTCGCTGTCGCCCTGGCCATCGTCGGTTCGTTCCTGCTGGCGCTGGGCTTGCTGTGGGAACCTTCGGGCCCGCCAAAGCAGGGCCGCGTCTGGATCGACGAGCATCGTTCGAGTTGGGAACGCACGGACCGGCCGTACGATCCCAACTGGTACGGCCAGGACTCAGGGTACAACTACGCCTGCATCTACGATTATTGCTCGCGATTCTATGAAATGGACCGCCTTGAGAATCCCATCGACGCGAACACCCTGGCCGACTGCGATGTCCTCGTGGTCAAGACCCCGACCGCGCGATATGACGCGGAGGAGATTTCGCACATAGAGACATTCGTTCAAGGTGGCGGCGGCTTGCTGCTCATCGGCGAGCATACCAACGTGTTCAATACGGGAACCTATCTCAACGACATTGCCTGTCGTTTCGGCGTCCACTTTCGCTATGATTGCCTCTTCGATATCGACACGGTCTTCAACCAGCTCTACCGCCCGCCTCTTGTGCCGCATCCCATAGTCCAATATATGCCGCCGATGGACTTTGCCGTCTCATGCTCCATCGCACCGGGCACGAGCGCCGGTCGGGCTGTCATCCAGACCACAGGGCTGCGGAGCCTGCCCGCCGACTATCACGTGAGCAATTACTATCCGCAGGTGGCGGACCGAGCCGAATCGCGATACGGGGCCTTTATCCAACTGTGGACCACTTCGCACGGCACCGGTCGCGTGACTGCGTTTGCTGATTCGACCGTCTTCTCCAACTTCTCGACCTTCGAGCCGGGCAAAGCGGAACTGATGCTTGGCATGCTTCAGTGGCTCAACCATCAAAGTCCTTCATCGAATGCCCGGCTGCCTCTCATCGGATTCGGCGCTCTGCTCGTCGCCATGGCGTTGCTGCTCACGCTGAAATGGGCCGGGGCATGGTTCGTCCTTCTCGGCGCCGCCGTGCTCGGCCTCAGTGCGGGCATTGTGACCGTGCGAGGCCTGCACCAGGCCGCCCTGCCCGCTCCCGAGCCCAAGCGACCGTTCACACACGTCGTCATCGACCGGACCGTGTGTGACTGCCCCCTGTCGAGGGGCGGCTTCATTGCGGGCGAGGCAAACGGTTTCGGCATCTACGAACGGTGGATACTGCGTCTCGGGTACTTCACCTCTCGCAGGCAGGGTGATGATGCGTTTGCGGGTGACGCTCTGGTGTTTGCCTATCCGAATCGAGATATCTCCCTCGGTTTTCGCAGGCGATTGGTCGATTACGTCACCGCCGGCGGCAAGGTGCTCGTCCTCGATTCACCGGCGAACGCCGGATCGACGGCAAACGCCCTGCTGCACAAGTTCGGTCTCAGCTTCACGCGCGACGCCCGATGGGCGGGGCTCCTGGAAACACCGGCGGGCTGGCCCGCAACGGTCGCGACCGACGCCGCTTGGGCAATCGAAGGGGGAACACCCCTGGTTCGCATCGACAATCATCCCGTGGCGGCCACCGCTCGTCTCGGCAACGGGACCGTAACAGCGGTCGGCTTCGGCTCCCGCTTTACGGACACCAGCATGGGCGGCACAGGCGACGTCGTGCCGGACGCACAGTTGCGAAACGTTTACGAACTGCAATTCCAGATGCTGAGATCCATGGTCTCCGCACCCCAATGAGCAGCCCGGCCAGTTCGACAACTGGATTGGACTGCACACGGTCCCGCTTCTGCGTTGAAAAGGCAGGTTTGATCTGCTACAATGGCTACCTGGTGTTGCGTGGGCAGTCGGGGGCGAAACAAGACGCATGGGTGGCAGGAAGGTGACACTTGATTGAGATCGTGAAGAAGAACTTGAGCTTGGAGCGTAAACAACTCGGTGGCGCGCTATTTGTCTGTCTCGCTGTCTGTTTTGCCCTCTCGGATGCGGCTGTTGGAACAGCCCTGGACGACTATGTCGCGACGCCTGATTCGCACTACACGTTCAGCCAGGTCGGCGCCTCCAGCTACGACGGATCGACCTACACCACCGGCTACGTGCTGGACCTGACCTCCCAAGCGTGGCGGACGGAGGCTGAGGTCGACTTGCCCGTCTGGCACCACTGGCTGACTGTCATTGTTCCCGAATACTACCTGTTCGCTCCCCCCGTCAAAGACACGGCTCTGCTGCTGATCGACGGGGGCGATACCGTCGACTCCGCGCCGGCCTTCGAGATGCAACTGCGTCAGTTGTCGGCGGCCACGCGGACCGTGGTCGTGCGGATGTCGGCGGTGCCCAACCAGCCGCTGCTTTTCGCGGATCAGGCCGGCACGCTGAGCGAAGACGAGATCATCGCCTACTCATGGGACAAGTTCTTTGAGACGGGCGACTCCACCTGGCCCGTGCAATTGCCGATGGTCAAGGCGGTTGTCCGCGCCATGGATGCCACGAAGAGCTTCGCCGGCAGCGCCGCTGGCTATTCGATCAATCGGTTCGTGCTGGTCGGCGGGTCCAAGCGTGGCTGGACGGCCTGGCTGACCGCCGCGGTCGATTCCCGCGTCCGGGCCATCGCGCCGATCGTCAGCGACCTGCTCAACATGCCGGTGTCCTTTGCCCACCACTGGGCCGCATACGGATTCTGGGCCGAGGCACTGAGGCCCTACGAGGATTTCGGCGTCTTCGACCGGCTGGATACGGATGAGGGAGCCGAGTTGCTCCAAATCGTCGATCCCTACGCCTACCTGGACCGGCTGACCATGCCCAAGTTCATCATCAATGCCGCCGGGGATGACTTCTTTGTCTCGGATTCGGTCCGATTCTATATCCACGACCTTCCCGGCGAAACGTACCTGTGGCACGTTCCCAATACGGACCACTATTTGACGGGAGCCTACGATCAGATCGTCAGTGGCATGGTCCCCTATTACGACGCGGTCTTGAATGGCTACCAGCGTCCTCGATTCAACTGGACGGTGCAGCCCGATGGTTCGGTCCTCGTCGAGACAACGGACGCGCCCAAATCGGTGCGGCTTTGGCAGGCCGCCAACGCAAGCACCAGAGACTTCCGCATGACCACCATTGGAGCCACGTGGACGAGTTCAACGCTGCCGAACCTGGGGGGCGGGGTCTATCTCGGCCAAGTGCCCGAACCGAGCACCGGCTGGGTCGCGTTCTTCGTCGAGTTGATCTACAACAGTCCATTCGGCCAGGCCAACCCCACGGCCGGCGATCTCGATTACCACTTCACCACCGAGATGCAGGTCCTCCCGAAGGCCATGCCCTTCCCCGAGGCGATGCTGGCGCCGGTCCACCGGTTCTGGTCGGCGGCGGCCAGCAGGCATTTCTATACCATCAGTCAACTCGAGAAGAGCAACGTGATCCGCAATTATCCCGACCATTGGGCGTACGAGCAGGTCGCCTACTACGCTTATCTGAGCGCGTGCGATTGGGGGTTACAGCCGGTCTACCGCTTCTGGTCGGACGCGCTCGGCGCGCACTTCTACACGATCGACGAGACCGAAAAGGACACCGTCATCGCGAATTACCCCGGCATCTGGACGTACGAGGGCGTGGTCTTCTATGCCTATCCGGAGGGCCAGCAGCCTGGGGGAACACAGCCGGTCTATCGTTTCTGGTCCAACCGATTGGGATGTCATTTCTACACCATCAACGAATCGGAAAAGGACTACGTGATCGCCGAGTATTCCTACACGTGGACCTATGAGGGAATCGCCTGGTACGCGCTCGGCACTGAGAACTGACAAACGGCCGACCCCCGTCCTCCCAATACCCGGCCAGCTATCGGCCCCATCCGCGAGCGAACTCGGAAAAAGAATTTCACCCTTGCGTCACATCGAGCAGTCAAGCCACACTTATATATAACGAGAAATGTGTGACTCGACAAACTACGCCGAATTAGTCAAGAGGGCACAGCTTGGCGATGGAGATAGTCTCGATCGCCTGGCTGAGGCGGCGAAAGTCCGCCTGCACGAGTACGTGTTCCGCCTGACGCTCAATGAGGACCTGACCGGCGACATTGTGCAGGAGACGATACTAGAGATGCTCAGGATATTCGCAAGACTCCGGCGGGCCGACAGATTCTGGCCCTGGCTATGTAGCATCGCGTTCAACAAGGCCCGCAACCACTACGGCAAGAATTGGCGGCGCCGGACACGGACCTTCTCCGAGGTCGGCTACGAGCCGACGGCGCCGTCCGGCGACGACACGCTGGCTGAGGTAGTTGCGGAGGAATTGAAAGAGATCGTGGTGCGGTCGATCGGGCAACTGGCGCCGGCGCACCGGGCCGTTCTGACCATGCGATGCTACGACCATCTGTCCTACGCGGAAATCGCCCGACTGGTAGGCTGTTCCGAAATCGGGGCCAGGGCGATGTTCTGTCGCGCCAAGAAGTCGCTGGCCCGCCGCCTGGCGGATTACGGCCTGGGGAAGAGCTCTCTTGTCGTCGCCCTGGTCGTATTCGGGAAGGTCACGGCCGCCAGCGAAGCCTCGGCCGC
>CAYNQP010000368.1:0-4566 GCA_964399325.1 uncultured Pirellulales bacterium | reverse complement strand
CTTGCGCATCAGACCGTCCAGGATGGCCGTGGCGAGAACAGCTCCCTCGATGGGGTCGGTCCCGGCGCCCAGCTCGTCGAGCAGCACCAGCGTTCGACTGTTCGTGCCGGTTAGAATCTTGACGATCTGGCGCATGTGCGCCGAAAACGTGCTCAGGCTCTGCTGGATGCTCTGCTCGTCCCCGATGTCGGCGAAGACCTGCCCGAACACAGAGATGCTCGAACCGGCGCGGGCCGGAACGTGCATCCCGCTTTGGGCCATCAGGGCCAGCAGGCCAATCGTCTTGAGCACGACCGTTTTGCCCCCGGTGTTGGGGCCTGTGACCAACAACAGATCGAAATCGTCACCCAGACGCACATCAATCGGCACGATCTCATCCGTCAGTGCGCTCACGTCGCACTTCTTCTGCTGACCGGCCCACTGCAGAAGCAATGGATGGCGGGCTTGGCGCAGGTGCAGGGACATATCCGGCTTGACTTCAGGAGCCGTCATGCCGTACGCGACGCTGAAGCGGGCCTTCGCATAGGTTAGGTCCACCAGGGCAAGCATCTTGACCGTGTCGAGAATGCTCTTCTGCTCGTCCAGAACGGCTCGCGTCAACTGCCACAGGATACGCCCGACTTCCTTTCTCTCCTCAAAAAGAGCGTCTTCCAACTCGTTGCTCAATTCAACCAACTCATCCGGCTCGACATACAGGGTCGCCCCCGTGTTGGAGCGATCCAGCACAGTGCCCCGCAGCGAAGCACGATAGTTGGCCTTCAACGCCACCACGGGCCGTCCGTGACGCATCAGAAACTTGTCATTCTCAACCGCCCTTCGCAATTGCGGCGACGAGATGATGTCTATGAATCGATGGTGGATCTTCTCGCTGAGGAGTCCGATGCTGCGGCGAATCTCCTTGAGCTTATCCGAAGCGTCGTCGCGCACACGTTTGTCCGGGCCGACGCACCGGTTGATTTCATCTACGATGGCATGGAAATCCCCGAGCTTCCGGCCTATCGCACAGAGGTGAGTGCTCTCCGTCGGCTCCAGGTTCGTGAGGAATAGCCGCAGTCTGTTGGCGGCAGCCAGTGTATCAGCGATTTCCAGCAACTGGTCCGGCTCGAACACGGCCCCCTTCTTGCCGAACTGCTTCAGGGCGGCGCGGATGTCCCTCAGGCCGGCCATCGGGATGCGTTCCCCTCGATCCAAGACCAGTCTCAGTTCTGAGGTCTCGGCAATGCGGACCTTCACCCACCGGGCATCAACCGACGGGTAGAGAGACCTTGCGGCATCTTTGCCCAGCTCGCTGGCGGCAAATGACGCCAGGATCGCCCTGACCGCATCGAACTCCAGCACGGCAAGCGTATGTTCATCGATTCGCTTAGAAGTCATTCACGCGCACTCTCAACAAACCTGACGAGATCATGGACGGCCCGGTTGTACAGCGTCGCCGGACGCCCGATGACGTCAACGCCGCATCCTGACCGCAGCAGGCAACTCGCGATACCCAAACCTACCGCTCCACCACCATATATGAGCACACGCATGAAGAAGCTTCTATCCTTTCTATCACACAACCAGGCCCCGCGGGCCCACAATACCCGCGTCCGTTCTCTACAGCACGCCAAGCCTCTCTCGCAAGACATGAAGATTAGTAACATCTTCTCTGTTATATTCCAGCAGCGTTTGGAGGACCTTCGCATCATTTTCTCGGACGTACTCCCACCACAGACGCACCGCCATGAACCCATCCACCCCCACGAGCCGACGCCGGATGCCGAGCTTGGCCTCAACAACCTTCAGGCCGCCCTTGAGATCCTGACGCCAACAGGTGTACATCAGGTCTGTATTTCGGAAGTGCCGTTTCAGGTCCAGACCAAGCTTGTGTTTGATGAAAGGCAGATCGAACCGGCTTCCGTTGTAGGTATAGACCTCATCCGCCCCTTTGAGCGCATCAAGGACACTCTCGGCATCGATTCGATCGCCGACAAGCTGACAGACCTGATGCACCATCCCCCTGAAGGTTGCCAGGCCGATAACCGTCAGATCGCTGTAGCGGCGGCTCAGCCCCGTTGTCTCAATGTCCAGATATGCGTAGCACTTCAACCGCAACAACCTCATCTCTCGCGAGCGGGGAGCCTTCTCGCGGGCAGAATGTCCACATGTTCGTCACAGAACTCCTTTCGGCCACACTCCTTGCAGTGAGCGCCGCGCCAAATCGCATCAAACTGACCCATGACTTGCTCAACAATCTCGGCCTGCGTTGTGATGATGCCCAGCTCGAAGTTCCGTCGTAACGCGCTCTTGGCGCCAAGGCCGGCGCCGGTGAGATTGGCACTGCCTGCATAGGCCCAATCGCCATCCACGATCGCGCACTTGATGTGCACCCGGGGACAGAGCATCCGCTCCAGCCCTTCGATGAGGTTCGGATAACGGTCGAAGTCCTTGCGAAAGACAGGACCGGGCTCTTTGGCATGGAGCAGGCGAATCTCAACATTTCGGGCAATCAAGTCGGACAAAACCTCCAGAAAAGGGACCATCCGGCCACCCTTGTGGACGTGCAGGTCTTTCAGATCGGCCGTGGCCAGCCAGAGTTGACGCCGGGCGCTGGGAACAGCCCTACAAACAACCTCCTCGTATATCTCTCTGTTCGTAATGAACTTCAGCATCCTCTATAACCCCATCGAATTCGCACGGATCAGGCCGCCCGGCCGACACACCGAGTGAGTCTAACGATTGCCGCCCGGACTTACAACCTCCAGGGTACGGATCACCCACACGCGGAATCATGTGGGCCGTGGGCGTGGCCATTCTGGAATGGAGACGGGGTTCTTCCCAGCCGAGAAAACTTGGATTTCCTCGCGGTTGTGTTAGACTTTGTATAAGAATCAGGCGTCCCGACGGGTTGCCTTCCGATAATACTCGGATCGAAACGCTCAGGACAGTCAACCTGGGATGGAGAAACTCGATGGGGATTCAGGATCTGACAGAACACGTTCTTCTCGTCACGCTCCCGAGACGGCCTCAGTCGAGCAGCGACATCGCGAGGGCTACACGCATGGTTGGCCTTCAGGAGCCTCGCCATGTCGTCCTCGATTTCTCGCTCGTTGAGATCATACCGTCGTCGACCATCTCCGAACTGATCATCATCGAGAACCATCTGCACGAGATCAACCGGCAGCTCGTCCTCTGCTCGGTGCCGCCCAAGATACAGGAACTTCTCACCCGCGTCGGTCTGCAAAGCCTCTTCAGATTCGCAGACGACCAGTCCGCCGCGCTGCAGTTGCTGGACCGGCGCGCCCATTCCAGAGGGTGACAGGCCTCATGACACGTTAGTAATCTCATCCGACCAGCCATTCGTCGATGATCTCGTCAGCAGCGCTGGGCAGGACCCCCGTGAGCCACGCCAAGTCGACTACCGTGAATCGCTTGCGAATCTCATGCATGTGCAGCGCGACCGCCTTGAGTCTTTCGCGTGAACAGCCAATGTCGGCTGCGGTGATGGCCCCGCCAGCCCGCTTCAGCCAGGCCTGGATGGTGGCCGGACTCTTCGACATGGGTGCCAACCGCGTCCTGAAGCGGTCCCACATCCCCGGGCTGGTGATGCTTCGCCGGGCCATCTCAAGATTCGCCTTCTTGGCCTCGTACTGCCGAGTGACCGCCTCGACAACGTGCGGGACCGCCCAGAAGTCGTGATCCACGTCGGGCGGCAACGCTGCTGGCGTCGGAGTCTCCAGGGCCAGGATGCGTTCGTACAGGGCGGCGGAGAAAAGCGTGCCGACTCCCACCTGCCGGCCGTGCAGATCATGTCGCTGCCGGCGCAGGTCGGCGACCATATCCAGCGTGTGGCTCAGAAGATGCTCACCCCCGCTGGCCGGAGCGCTGGTACCGACCAGCGTCATGGCGGCGCCCGTCCAGAAGAGCGCCGCGAACAGCCCCTGCATCGCCCGGCTGTCGCCTGCTCCTATTTCCTCGGGCCGTTCCAGATAGAGAGGTTCCAGGTCGCCCGCGATCCCCGCGCAGAAATCGCAGTAGTACTCGCCGAACAATAGATTGTTCATCACCCAGTCGGCGTTGCTCTGGTACTTCGCAATGGTGTCGCCAAATCCGGCGGTCGTCATCTCACGTGGGGCCTGTTCTATAACAGCCGGCTCGGCAACGACCGCCACCGGCGGCCTTGCCTCAACCAACACCTTGACCCCGGCGATCTTCGCGGCGACGTTGGCCGCGGCGTACCCATTCATGGACGCCGCGGTCGCAATCACGACATAGGGCAGCCCCAGCTCGAACGAGGTCCATTTGCACAGATCGTTGATGACTCCGCTGCCCACGGCGACCACTACCTCCGGGCGGGCCTCGCGCAGCCGCCGCAACAACGCTTCAAACGTCACGTCATCACAGACCGGCCCGCCGCAGGCCGTGTCGCCGACGATAATCCGGGCGGTATCGACGCCCCCCTTTTGCAGGACATCGAACGCCCGCGCCCCGCACACCTCCCAGGTACGCCTGTCACCTACGACAGCAGCACGCCGGCCGGCCTGGGCGCCTGGCCGTTCGGAGAGGACGTCACCCAGGGCATCGACC
>CAYNQP010000367.1:0-4580 GCA_964399325.1 uncultured Pirellulales bacterium | reverse complement strand
CTCGCCACGAGCTGGGAACGCGTCGGCTACCATCTCGGGATGCCTATGGCTGTTCTGCGGGGCCGAGCGGTGCAGGCCGATCGAAGCGGACTACGCCACGAATATGACCCGATTCTCCGGCATCACCACTACAGCGTGTTTCACATGTCCGATGAGGACATGGCATGTTATCTTGCACACATAGTTACCGTTGGGCCGTGCTTCTTGCACGTCTATCCTTCGAGCGTTGCGGCTTTGACCCGTTTCATCGTTCGAAACGGCGCAAAGGTCCCGGAGAATATCCGGGGCATCATTGCCGAGTCCGAAATTGTGTATCCCGAGCAACGGCGCATGGTTGAGGAAGTGTTTGGGTGTCGCTGCTTTTCCTGCTACGGCCAGTCGGAAAAGGTGGCGCTTGCGGCAGGTTGCGAGCACTCCGACGACTATCATGTTTGGCCCACGTACGGCTATCTCGAACTCCTTGACGAGCGGGGCCAGCTGGTCACCACACCGGGTCGCCAGGGCGAAATCGTAGGAACGGGATTCATTAACACCGTGATGCCACTCATCCGCTATCGAACCGGCGATTGGGCGACATATGTCGGCGATCGTTGTGAGGCCTGCGGGCGAGAGCACACCGTCATTCGTGATATCCACGGCCATCGCACTCAGGAAGTCCTGGTTGCCGGCGATGGCTCTGAAATCCCGTGGGCCGCTTTGAACATGCACGACGATACATTTCTTCGCGTGAGACAGTTCCAGTTCATGCAGGAAACACCCGGCAAAGCTGTTTTACGCATCGTACCAGCAGAGAGGTTCGGCGCTGAGGATTCGAGCCGAATACAGCGGAATCTGGGACGCAAACTCGACAGTCAGCTTTCCTTCGTCATTGAGTTGGTCGACGCAATTCCTCTTTCCGCCAGGGGCAAGGCCATATACGTGGACCAGCGCATACCCAAAGAGAGAAGAGCCTCGTCAAGCTCGCCGGGTGATACTTAGAGGTCTCCCCATCATGCAAACACTCAATTGGTGTTATCGTAGGCTAAGAGCAATGTCTCCAAGTGAGATTGCCTGGCGCATGCGGTCGTCGCTGCGTGACCGCGCCGACCGGTTCCTTGTGGGTCGGCGTCAGCAACTGAGGAGGCCCTCGACCATATTGAACGGAAACGCCGGCAATACGTGGCCGGATTTCCGTGTGTGCGACAGAGCGGTTGGCAAGCGGGTACAATCAGAGGAGCTAGGCAGTGCCTCGACGTCTGGGTACAGCGGCTTGCTTGAGAGAGCCGAACGGATCATTGAACACCGGCTCAGTTTCTTCAATTTGCAGGACAAGCACCTCGGCGACCCGATTGTCTGGAACCGCGACCACAAGCGCGATCAGGACACACCGATGACCTATAGCCCCACCCTGGACTACCGGGACGTAGATGAGGCGGGAGATTGCAAGTTTGTCTGGGAACCCAATCGCCATCACCAGCTCGTCGTGTTGGGGCGCGCCTATCGAGTCAGCGGTGACGTTCGCTTTGCCCATGCCGTGGCTGAGCAACTGGACAGTTGGCTCCGGCAGAATCCTTATGGTCTTGGGATGAACTGGCGTAGTGGCCTGGAGTTCGGGATAAGGCTCATCAACTGGGTATGGGCCATTGATCTGATCAAGGAATCAGAGGTTATCAGCGACGAGCTGAATCAACGATTCCTAGATTCGGTGTCACGTCACATCTGGGAGATCGATAGAAAGTACTCCCGCGGTTCCTCCGTGAATAACCATCTGATCGGAGAGGCGGCAGGAGTGTTTGTGGCGGCGAGTTATTTCCGGCGCCTCAAGCACGCCTCCAGGTGGAGGGAAAGAAGCTGGGATATCCTCAAGCGGGAAATGTATGGCCAAACCTATCCGGATGGAGGCACGCAGGAACAGGCTATTGGCTATCATTTGTTCGTTCTGCAGTTCTTTGTCGTAGCGGGTATTACCGCCCGCGTGACGGGCCGGGACTTCCCTGAACCGTATTGGTCCCGATTGGAAAAGATGTTCGAATTCCTGGCCATCCTCAGTGAAGGCGGCGATCAGCTTCCCGTGTTCGGCGACGGTGACGATGGTTATGTTCTAGATCTCGGAAGTGATCCACGCAGCGTGAAGGAATGGCTCGGTGTGGGAGCTGTACTCTTTAGCAGAAGTGACTTCAAGATGCTGACAGGGGAATGTGCCGAACCGATCGAATGGTTGTTGGGCCAGCCGGGACGCGAACACTTCACGGCAATCCCGGAGATACGAAATGAGACCGGTACTTCCAGGGCTCTAAGCGACAGCGGCTACTACTTGTTGCAGCATGGCGAGTTCGACTCGCCGGATCGTGTCAGTGTGGTGTTTGACTGCGGGCCGCTGGGGATGGGAGCCCTTGCCGCGCATGGACACGCCGACGCCTTGAGTTTCACGCTCCGTGCCTTTGGCCGAGAGGTGCTGGTGGATCCGGGAACATACGATTATTTCAGCTATCCGAAATGGCGGGAGTATTTTCGTAGTACGCGAGCGCATAACACGGTCCTCGTTGACGGCCGAAGCCAGTCTGAAATGCTCGGTCTTTTTCTCTGGGGCAGGAGGGCAAACGCTCGCTGTTTGAATTGGCAACCCTCGGATCTTGGCGGCACGGTAGCGGGTGAACACGATGGGTACACGTGTCTGCGAGATCCGGTTATCCATAGGCGCACGCTGGAACTGGATGGCCAAGAGCGTAAGCTCATTGTGAGAGATGACATCGTTGCTCGCGAACAGCACAAGATAGAGGTGCGTTTCCATCTGGCTGAGCAATGCGTCGTCAGACCGGTGGGGGAGAATCGCTTTCTCATTGATGTAGGTATAGGATCGATCGCAGTGGAGATGGATTCACGGCTGAAGGTGGAGCAGTACAAAGGCAGTGAGGACCCGATTTGCGGATGGGTCAGCCGGGGCTATCACCAGAAAGAGCCCGGCACCGCACTCGTTGGCCGCTGTGTTTGTGAAGGCACTACGTCCCTGGTGTGCCGGATCGATATCGGTGTATCGAAGCCGACCCCGCAGCAGAAAGAGGCTGGATAGATGACAGAGAATAATAAGCACGATCGGCGGGGGGGCATTGTAGCTGCGGCAGCCGCCAGCGTCCTAATGCTCATTTTCGGTTGGCGTTATCGCGTTCTGGCTGCGCGCCTGGAAGCGCCCGTGGATACCACGCCGGTCTCTCAAGAGACATTGGACCGACTGCCCATGCAGATTGGCGAATGGACAGGTCAAGGAGTGCCATTGGACAAAAGTGTGGTGCGTGCCACAGACACCGATGCACACCTGAGCCGCAGGTATCTGGGACGCGGTGCGGCAGAAAACATCTGGCTATACGTCGCCTGTGGTGTCAAAGCACGCGACCTGGAGCCTCATCGCCCGGACGTGTGCTACACCGGGGCGGGCTGGACGTTCATAGACCGCCGCACTGTGGAACTGCCGTTGGAGGATGGAACCACGCTGCCGGGCAACTTCATGCGGTTTTCCCGCGGCCTCCTGAGCAAGGAGAAGGTGGCAGTCCTTTACTACTATATTGTTGATGGAGAGTACTGCGGCAACGTCTCGCTGCTGCGATCAAAGGCCTGGCGCGGTTCCGGCACAGTCGGCTATGTGGCTCAGGTGCAGGTCGTGACTTCCATTCTATCCGACTTGAATGCCGATCTGGCGACAGAGATCGTTTTGCAGTTCGCTGCCGAATCGGCTTTGCCCGTTGCCCGGCTGTTTGAACGTGCCGAAGATAAACAAGGCGTGGATTGAAGCAGCTTCCTTAACCCCCAGGTACACCATGCAAATGTCCGACAGACCTTCGACGCGGAATGATATCCTGAGACTGATTTCAGCCCTATTGGTGTTGCTGACCATCACGGGGTGGGCTTATTGGTCGACCCTATCGGACCTATTCAAGGAATGGCAGAGCAACGAAGACTACTCTGTGGGCCAGCTCGTTCCGCTGGTGGCCGTCTTTCTTGCCTGGCGTGAGAGGCATGCGCTCGGCAGATGCTCGCTGAAGCCGTGTTGGTGGGGCGGTGTGCCCTTGCTGCTCCTCGCACTGGCGGCGCGGACCTATGGATTGCTGTTCATGTTTGAATCGGCAGAGCGATACGCTTTCGTGTTGACGGTAGTGTCTCTGGTCCTTCTGGTGGCTGGTTGGCAGGTGTTCCGACGTCTTTCGTGGATACTGTTGATTCTGTTTCTCATGGTCCCTCTTCCCGGCCAAGTTCACAACCGGGTTAGCGCACCTTTGCAGGGAATGGCATCGGCCGGATCGGTCTTTGTCCTCGAGGCATTCGGGGTCAGGGTCGGCCAGCAGGGAAACGTCGTGATGCTGGACGGGCGGATTCCCATGGCAGTCGTAGAAGCCTGTAGCGGTTTGCGAATGCTGACGGCATTTGTTATTGTCGCCGCATTCATCGCATACGTGGTGAAACGCTCGCGGTTACAGAAGGGCGTCCTCTTCCTGTCGAGCATCCCTCTGGCTGTGTTGTGCAACATTCTGAGACTGTGTGCCACTGCGGTGTTGTTTCTGCTGGCCAGCAGTGAAGTGGCGGAGAGATTCTTCCATGATTTTGCGGGC
>CAYNQP010000366.1:0-4595 GCA_964399325.1 uncultured Pirellulales bacterium | reverse complement strand
ATCGTTCGGTGTGTGTCGAGCAGTTTGAGTTCAACGACGACGGCACCATCCCCCAGTTCAACATGACAAAGGAGGGACCGTCACAGGTCGGCCATCTCGATCCCTACGCCACGGTTCAAGCCGAAACCATCTGCTGGACCGGTGGGGTTGAGACGGAAACGTGCAGTGAAGGCGGTATGAATGTCTGTGACATCAACAACGGAGACTTCATCAAGATCAGAGGTGTGGATTTCGGCGCGGGCGCCACCTCTTTCAAGGCCAGAGTGGCCTCGGAAACCAACGGCGGGAACATCGAGATTCGCCTCGATAGTCCCGCCGGCACGCTGGTGGGAACCTGTGCTGTCTCCGGCACAGGTGGCTGGCAGACCTGGGTGACCCGGTCCTGCACGGTCAAAGGCACCGCCGGGGTGCATGACTTGTATCTGGTGTTCACCGGTGGCAGCGGACCGCTGCTGAACTTCGATTGGTGGAAATTCGAACAAGTGAAGGGAAAGTAAACTGAGGTAGTCCGGTAGTGTGAACTCAAACCATTCGCTGCACTGACGGTATCTGACTGCGGTCAGGAGCGGCGATACCGGCGTCTATTTCACTGGCCCGCTGCTCAATGGAGCCTGGCCTACTGTCTGAGAAGAAGTGACACTGCCAGCAAAGCTGTAGCAGGTAGTTGAATCCATGGACATATACGGTAAGATCGAGTTCAATTGACTTCTTTGCAGAGAAAGGAGGAGGAGCATCTTGAACACACGTTTTGGCTCTTCCGGTATCGTACTCGCGGTGGCTTGTCTTTTCATTTCATTCTTTCTGCCGCTCAAGGCATCTGCAGTTGACTTATACGTGGCCACGGATGGCGACGACAACAATGCCGGCACAATAGCTGCGCCCTTTCTGACCTTGGTGAGAGCCCAGGCTCACGTCAGGACTCTATTACGCGGTGGATCGGGCCCGATCAACGTCCGGGTCCGCGGCGGAACATACTATTTGAACAGCGCTTTGACGTTTGGTCCTTCCGATTCGGGCACATCGACGACGCCGGTTGCTTTCTCCAACTACAACGGCGAGAAAGTGGTAATCAGCGGTGGTCTCAAGGTAATCTCCGATTGGTCACCCTACTCCGGCAATATCATGAAAACCAACATCGGGGCCAATAGAGCAGGGGACTTGCTCTTTCTGAACGGCGCTCAACAAATCATGGCCCGTTACCCCAATTTCGATGCGTCGAGAGTATACCTGGATGGGTATGCCGCCGATGCGATCAGTCCTGCGAGGGCAAGCCGTTGGGCGCATCCTTCCACGGGTTACATTCGGGCCCTTCATCACAGTATGTGGGGAGGAAACGATTATAAGATCACCGGCAAAGATGCTGACAACAATGTCCAATACACCTGGATCGGCGACAACAACCGGGGAAACGGTATGCATCGCGCCTACCGGATGGTTGAGAACCTTTTTGAAGAATTGGATGCCCCAGGCGAATGGTTCTATAATAAGAGCACAGGTGACCTCTACTTCTATCCTCCGAATGGAACCAACCTTGACAGTTCAACCATTGAATTGGCTTCTTTGGAAGAACTCGCGAAAGTCGTGGGGGACGCGTCCCATAAGGTCAAGCACCTGGCCTTCTCCGGTTTGAATTTTGCCTGCGTCAGACGAACCCTCTTTAGCCGAACCTATGAAGGTTTGTTACGGGGTGATTGGGCCATTGCCCGTGCGGGCGCCGTCTATATCCAGGATGCGGAACATATCACCGTCAAGGACTGCAAGTTCGATCAGGTCGGCGGCAACGGCATCTTCATGAGCGGATACAACCGGAATCATCTGGTTGTTGATAACGAATTTATCGATACGGGCGCCACCTGTGTTCAAGTCGTAGGTTTGATGAGTGCTTGCCGCTATCCATCGACTTGGGCCAATCATCATACCGATATCGTCGATACGGCTGTCGGCCCGCTTACTGACGACTATCCACAGAATATCACCATCCGCAACAACTACATGGTCAATATGGGCCGGTATGAGAAACAAAGCGCCGGTGTCAATATCTCGATGAGTGAAGGTGTCACCGTGTTTCACAACACCATCCATCGCAGCCCCCGTTCCGGGATCAATGTTTGCGATGGCACCTTTGGCGGGCATACGATCGAGTACAACGATGTGTTCGATTGTGTGCGCGAGTCGGGCGATCACGGCCCGTTCAATTCCTGGGGACGAGACCGGTTTTGGTCTTATCTGGGCTATGACACCAACGGCAATAGGGGGGCCGCCAAATATCCCTATCGGGAGCATGATGCCTGGAAGACCACGATCATCCGGAACAACCGATTCCATTACAGCAGCGTTCATGAATGGGGAATCGATCTTGACGATGGTTCCAGCAATTACCAGATTTACAACAATCTATGTTTGAATACCGGCTTCAAGTTAAGAGAAGGTTTCAACCGGCATGTCTACAACAACATTATTGTAAACGAGCGGGCGAACATCCATTGTTCCTACGAAAACGCTTACAGCAACATTGAAAAGAACGTCATCATCAATAGCGCACCGATTGCGTTTGCCAACAGCCGTACCCAACGCGAGATTGCGGCGCACTCGCATTTTGACTACAACATCTATTGGAATAACGGCGGGGCTGTCAATCTGCCTTCCGAATGGAACGCTTCCGGATTCGATACCCATTCGGTCATTGCCGATCCCATGTTCAAGAATCCGGCGGCCAACGATTATACGGTGACCAATCCGACCGTTTTGCAGCAGACCGGGTTTGTCAACTTCCCCATGGATCGATTCGGCAAACCGGGATGCCCGACGCCGGCTCCGATCAGCGATGAGGGCAGCCGCATGACGAGTGATCCGGAACCGTTTATGGGTGCAACCGTAACGAGTGTGGATGCCGCTGCCCAGTCCGTAGCGGGCCTTCCCGACTTGAACGGTGTTTTCTTCTCATCCGTTCCGGCAAGCTCCCATGCGTATGAGCAGGGATTTCGGGCCAACAACGTGATTCGCAGCGTCAATGGAAAGGATGTTACGACGAAGATGAGTTTCTGGGCTATCTACAATGCCCTGACGCCCGGCAGTACTGTCAATGTCACTATTTACCGGAATCAGATCCGACAAACCCTCCGTCTTGAGAAGACCTCCCAAGGCGAGACTGTGAGCGGTGCTCTCGGAGCCCCCCGGTGATGAGAAGGTAGCGTTCACAGCATTGCCCCCAGGAGGCAAAGTGCAGCAGGAGCAGTTACAGATGGGCGCATCAAGAAGCAGATTAGGTTTGGGCCTGATAGCAGCCCTGTTTAGCACCTCGGCGGTTATCGCACAAACGACCGATTTCGTGACCTATCCACCCAGAGTGCCGAAGGTCGATATGGGACTCATACAGCAGTCCAACAGCAATACCGTCTGGTTGCAGGAGGCGAAGTTCGGAATGTTCATTCACTGGGGGGTGTACGCCGGGCCGGGGCAAGGTGAGTGGTACATGCATGACGCCGCCGTGCCCCCTGGGGATTATGCCCAATTCGCTCAGCCATCCTCGGGAACATCGTACTTTCAGGCGGACCAATACGATCCGAATGCCTGGGTGCAATTGGCGGTGGATGCGGGAATGAAATATGTGACCTTGACTTCGCGGCATCATGACGGCTATGCATTGTTTCCAAGCCAGCATCCGGCTGCCTGGACCAGCATGCAAACGCACGGGAAGGACTTCATCGCGCCTTTCGTTACGGCCGCCCGCAACAAAGGCTTGAGAGTCGGCCTATATTATTCCCCCATCAATTGGCAGTTTCCCGGATACTACGATGTTCAGGGAACGGGCTGTGCGCGGAACCCCTGGAATTACACAACGGATCCGGTGCACCAGGAAAACGCCAGGATAATGAAGAACCTGGTCTATGAACAGGTGAAGTATATAGTGACTACGTACGGGACGATCGATCAATTATGGTGGGATGGCGGTTGGATTGCCGAACGAGGATCGGACCGCGACGGGGCCTTCTTCTGGGAGCCGGGCCAATATCGCAGCGAGACGAATCAATGGCCGGTGGATTCTACGTACAACGATACCGATGCAACGGGTCGACCGCTCGGATTGATGGGTATCGTCCGGAAGTATCAGCCAACCATCATTGCCACCTCGCGTTCGGGATGGATGGGGGATGCTTTGAACGAAGAGGGCGGTGCCCCAACCGTAACCGGTTCGCTTCGCGGCGCTGATAGCGGTCAAGTGTATGAGAGATGCTATACCATGGGCCGCAAATGGGGATATGTGAACGATGGGTCTTATATGAGCTATGACGGCGTCATACGACTTCTGTCCGATTGCGCTGTGCACAATATGTCCCTGTTGCTGAATGTGACACCTGACCGTCATGGCGTGATTCCGACCCAGGAACAAACTGTGCTGAGGCGTGTAGGTTCGTTCTTGTCAAAAGCCGGCGAGAGCGTATACAACACCCGCGGAGGCCCTTGGCAGCCGGTTGACGGAAAATACGGCTTCACCTGCAACGGCAACAAGATCTACATCCATATTCTTCCGGGGTATTCAGGCACGACGATTACGACTCCTGCGTTGGGGGACAAAAATATTGCCTCCAGGGTCT
>CAYNQP010000365.1:0-4601 GCA_964399325.1 uncultured Pirellulales bacterium | reverse complement strand
TTAAGCTGGATCACATCAGTGTTGTAAGCTTCCAATTTCTCCTTAAGTATTTCATTTTCCTGTTCAGTTTTCAGGAGCCTCTTCTCGATTTCTGTTTTAGTGAGATCGATGAGCATGTCTTCTTCACGGATGGTGTCTTTCATGCCTAGCAGTTCGGAGTAATAGTGGATTTTGTCGGACTTCTTCCAGCCGAAACGATATTTCAGGGCAGATTCAGATTTGTAACGAGGCAGCCAGTAACAGCAGGAACAATGCCAGAAATCATACATAGTCAGATTAGAGTATTCCTCACCCGCAAGGCTTTCACCATCTCCCAGCACTCTTCTTGCCAAACGTTTCAAATATTGGTTGACAACCGGTGGAGAAATCTTGAATAGCTGGTCGCTGTTTTGCAGCCCCTTATCCCGGACATATTGCTTCAGTAGATCAGAACACAGCATGAGGTTGATCTTTCTGCCAAAACTGCCTTTCTTGACGATTTCCTGCCGGATACTAAGTTTCTTGAAGTCCTCATAGATGTCAGAAACTCGAATATTGATCAGTTCTACCGGGCTCCGAATGCCGGTGTCGTACACAAACATGATCAGGACTCTATATTCAGGTTTTGCATGGTCACACAGTTGTTTTACTTGTTCTTGTGACAAGTATACCCACTTGGGCTTGGGGTTTGAAACGTCGATGTCTTCGGTTATATCCGTTATCTCAACACCTTTCTTCTTGTTGATTTTCATGTGCCAGTGCCAGAATGCCTTGAAGGGCTTTACGAAGTCCACGACAGATTGATAACATTTACCGTCGATTCTTTTGATCGCGCCGTTTCGCATGGCGTTGAAGAACTTTACGATCTGTTCTTCGCTTATGTCGGGCAGGTTAACGCCGTAGTATTGTTCGAGATTCTTTGCGAGAAAGATCATTCTTTGCCTTAGATTATTTAGACGGATGTAGCTCCTTGGTCCTTTGGCGCTCTTGGAGGAAACATTCAAACCATTCTCCATATCCGAGATGTATTTTAGAATGATGTCGGAATTGGCCTTACTAATTCCAGGGATGCCATGCTTTGTTTTGTGCTTCCAAATCAGAAACTTCTCGCGATGTCTATATGGATCTATTCTCATGGACGTCTTATTCAGTTTCAAACAGCTTATAGTGTTTGAACTGCTTTACAAAAAGACACCCCCTTGAAATCACAAAACCCTATTACGCCCCAACCGGGAAACATAGTATTGTGTGATTCCGTGGGGTGTCTTTGTTTGTGTTGGTTTATGATATTGGGGAAAAGAATTGGCAGTATTTATATGTTGCGCTGTTTCGCCTCGACAATCAGCGAATCAGTTCAAGATTCATAAGTATGTGCAATGAATAAACAACCACGCCCGTAGGACGCGGTATTAGGAAGGCCCGCCCGAGCGGGCCGAGCGCGTCGTGAAGCCCCCGTTGGGGGCGATATCGAGAGCAAGGGCGAATCCAATGGATCAACTCCACAGCACGTTCCGCCGATGTTTGGAGATAATCACGAAACGATACTTGCACTCCTGCCAAACATGGGACAAACCCGCTCGTTCATGCATAGTAGGTTGTCCTTCCGGCCCTACGCAGCCTTCCCAGAGGGAAGACCTATCAACTTCCGTCGTCCAATACACCCCGGATCGCTCGAAGCTCTTCGGGTCACACGGCCAGAGGCCGTGGTTTTAGCAACGAAATAAAAAGGCTTAGCGACAGCCCGTTGGGGACTATCGCTAAGCCGGATCAACATCTTCAGGCATCACCCACATTGATTTCCGAAGCCAGCAGGTTCAGCTGGATATCATAGTCTATGGGGAGTTGCCGCAGGTACTTGGTGAACTGACTCAACATCAGGCCCGCAGCGATGTTGGCAGAGTAGATTGTAGTCTTGGCTGTACAGGAGCCAGCGTACGCTTCTTCTGCTGAGAACAGCGTCTTGGGATAGTGGTATCGAGAGTCACTGTCACAGGCAGTCAGGATACGCACCACCTCAGCACTCATACGGCCATCACTGAAGAACAGTATATTGTCAGCTACAGCCCCCCAGATCAGCTGGCGGACTTGTATGCTGTCAACACTGCAGAAGAGCACGTTGCCTATTTCCGTGCTACGCCGGAACCGCTCGGCCAGCGTATGTATTTCAATGCCGGCATTGACCCTTTTGCAGAGGTCCGCCGTGGCCTCGACCTTGAGCTTGCCCAGATCGTCTTCCAGGTACCCCTGGCTGGCCAGGTTGCTCGTTTCCACCACATCGAAATCGATCAGTTGCAGCCACGGGATTCCCATGGCGGCCATCTGCAGTGCCACTTGCCGACCGATGGCGCCGACGCCAATCACAGTCGCTTTGCAGGCAGCTATCCTTTCCGGTGGCACAATATCACGCTGGCGGCTGTACCTTTCATCATTTCTCATATAAGGAGTACCTCACTTTCTTGGTCCCACAACTCCGGCCGTTCCGCCAGTTCATCCAGAATGATCTGACGCTGGGCCGGGTCCATCTGCTCGAATTCCTGCAGGAACTCGTACGGCAGAATGCCATCGGCCAGATCTCCTGCCACGAGTCTTTCCTCACCCACAGGCGGCGCGCCTAGCCAGTCCATAGCCCTGACATTGGCCGCATATTCGGCATCCCAGCCTTCCTGGTCACTCGGGCCGAACTCCTGTGCGTAATCCACGCCCGCGGGGATCAACACCTGGCCGCCGGGTCCGACGTTGAAGCTCAGTCGGGCATACGTGCTATTGTCCTGCGCGACGATGAACATGACAGCCCATTGGCAGTTGCCGAAGACTCGGCTAAACGTGTCCTCGTCTGTCATGCTGGGTTCGGGCGAGTCACCGGGATGACTGTGTAGCCAAATTCTCGCGAACTGCTCCGGTTTTCGACCGAGGTCAACCTGGCGGTCGAAGAACTCGCCGACGGCCTCATCCTCGAACCTGACACTGACACAGGTGACTTCCTGTTTGACTGTGACAAACTCCTTCACGAACAGCAGGTCATCCGGATCGGTGATGCCGAAGCCACCGACCTCGTTGCCCGACTGGTCGCGGAAGTAGAGGAGCTTGGCCCAAGCGGTGGGGCTGAACCGCAAGGTCGTCCCTCTGGGCTCCGCTTCGTCTTCCTCATCCAGCCAATCGTCTTGCCAATGCTGTCGTTTGGGGCGTTTCTGTAGCTGGCTTTTCAGTCGTTTCTGGTTCTTGTCCTTCATCTTCGGTCTCCTTGTCTTGGCAGTTCACACAGAGGCAATCGTTCAAGCAGGATCCGCAGCACACGGATGCACACTCGCTGCACTTGCTCTTGGCGCACGTCGGGCACAGCGAGTCTTCGCAGATCTCGCATTTTTCCAGGCAACTCCCGCAGATGATCTCGCCGCAGGTGGTGCAGGTACGGGAGCATTGGTCGCATACAGCATTGTCGCAATAGCTGCAGTGGTACGAACTCTCATCATCCATCACGTAGCCGCATTCGCAGCAAGGCGTGCCATACCAGTCACACAATGGTACATAGGGGCTCTCTGCGTTGTAGGTCGCCAGGATGCTGCAGACCATTTCGCAGAAATCATACAGCCGACCTTCTTCCAGGGCCGCTTTGATCGCGGCAGCGCCATCCCCTTCACACAACACCTCGTTGCTGACGTGCGGGTGGGTCACAGCCTCATCGGTCGCCGCCGGATGGGGCTCCAGGGCCACGATGAAATACGCTGCGCGGTGATACATCTCATGCAGCCGGCCCAAGTACAAGGCTATGCGGAACGGTCCCAGGTACACGTCCTCCAGAACGATGGGTTCTGTGATAACCGAGAGGGCATACTCTTCGGCATCGAGCTCGATGTCGCCAAACTGCGCCTCAACGGCCTCGAGCTCTTCCAAGATCCCCGAGAGCGTCGGCACGTCCCTTTCGCGTCTGTCCAGGAACGTCTGCGCCTTGGAAATCGTATACGGCAGGTTGTCAAGCTGCCGGCTGGCACTCTTGCAGCAGTGCTCGGCCGCCGCCAACCAGTCCCGCGCCAGCGCCAGGCCGAGTTTCCGCGCATCACGGACCACTTCCTGCAGCTTACTGACCAGAAGGCTGAGCTGTTGCAGGCGCTCCAGGTAGCGGCTCTTACGAAGTTTCAGCAGAGCCTCATATATGTCGCTGGCCACGCGTAGTAATTCCTTGTCATTCATTGCCAGTCCCTTTCAAAAGGTAAAGGGCACCTGCCTCTATGGAGAAGACAGATGCCCTTGCGGACATTGGCGGCCTAAGGTGACTAGGCCGCGCCCTGAATCTTTGTTGGGGTGACAGTCACGCGGTCGTTCTCCTGCAAAACGTAGTCGCGCGGCACCGGCTGGCGATTGACGCGGATCAGATAGTCTTCGGCCCTTTCCTGGGGCATCTTCTCCTGAAAGAAGTGCTCCACCGTGATCCCGTCGTTGACGTTGACATAGTCGGCGTAACCGCCGCCCAAATTGTTGATGTAGAGGAGTTTCATCGTAGTGTCCTTTCCTTTGTGGGGTTCTGTTCTTGTGTTGTGGTTTGCATCGTGACGTTGCCAGCCAGCCCTGGGGGCGGACTGCGCGCAGAATGTCCCCTGTGGTTCATATATGTCCCTTTCATTTGC
>CAYNQP010000364.1:0-4603 GCA_964399325.1 uncultured Pirellulales bacterium | reverse complement strand
GACGAGCAGAACCAGCAGCAGAGAGAACAGGAGAATCAAGGCGACCAACCGGGCCAACAGGCCGAAGAACTCGCCCGCCTGCAGAAGCAGATCATCAGCGCCACCTGGAATATCAAGCAGCAAGCCGATCTCTCCGGCCGCCTCGACGACCGCAAGGAAGACCTCGACGTGGTCCGGCAGTCGCAGGCCGATGCGCTCGAGCAGGCCCGGTCGACCGCCGCCGAGGCCGAGGACCCGTCGGCGGCCCAATCGCTGCTCAGCGCCGCCGAGTTCATGGAGACATCGCTGACCCACCTGACCGAGGCGACGGAATCGGCGGCGGTCCAAGAGTTGACACCGGCCTTAGGCGCCGAGCAATCCGCTTACCAGGAGCTTCTCAAGCTCAGAGATCGCGAGCACCAGGTCGCTCAGTCGCGCAACTCGTCGAACCGGCCCAGCAACAATTCCGCCCAATTCGACCGGCAATTGCAGCAATTGGAACTGACGCAACAAGAGAACCGATACGAGACAGAGCGTCTGGCCCAAGCCCAGGAACAAACGACCCAGCGTGAAGATGTCCAAGCGCTCAATCGGTTGCGCGATTTGGCGCGCCGGCAGAATGATGTCAATGAGCGGCTCCGAGAAGCAGAAGCCGCCCTGCGGCAGGCCCAGGACGAGCAACAAAGACAAGAGGCCCTCCGTGAGTTGAAACGCCTCAGAGACGAGCAATTGGAGACGGTGCGTGACGTGGACGAGTTGCAGCAGCAGATGGAACAGCCGCAGAACCGTCAGCGGATGGCGGAGGCCCGCGAGCAGCTCGATCAGAGTCGATCCGAAATCCGCCAGTCGGCCGAGGAGTTGGAGCAGGGAAGGGTCTCCCAGGCCATCACGTCCTCGACCCGCGCCCAGCGGCAACTCGAACAGATGCGCGACGAGTTTCAGCGTAATACCTCCAGCCAGTTCGTCGAGGAGATGCGCAACATGCGCGAGCAAGCGCAGCAGCTCGACCAGCGTCAGCAGGAGATAGGCGAAGATATCGAGCAGCAGGCCGAGGAAAGGCGAAGGACACTGACGGACTCGGACGAGACCGCCGAGTTGGCGGACCGAATCAATCAGCAGAGAGACCGGGTCCAGGAACTGCTCGACCAGATGAAGGACGTGAGCGACCAGTCGGAGACTTCGGAACCGTTACTCTCGCGAAAGCTCTATGATACGCTGCGCCAGGCCAGCACGGAGAACGTCGATCAAGCCCTTGAGACCACGGAGGAATTGCTGCGCCGCCGGTTTGTTCCGGAGGCCCAGGAGACCGAACAGCGAGCAGCGCATGCCATTGAGGACATTCGAGAAGGCGTTGAGGAAGCAGCCGGCAGCGTGCTCGGCGATGAGGCCGAATCGCTGCGGCTGGCTCAACAGCAGCTCGACGATCTGATCCGCCAGGTTAACGAAGAAGCCACCCGCCGAGCCCAACAACAGGCAGGCGATCCCAACGCCATGGCGGCGGCCTCGTCATCTCCGAAACCCGGTGAGACCGGCCAGGGACAACCCGGCCAAGGACAACCGCAGGGTCAGCCGCAGGAAGGAAGCCCCTCTGCAAACGCCTCAGACCAACAAGGTGACCCGCAGCAAGCCAGTGGCCAAGGCGGCCAGCAGCAAGGCAGTGGCCAGCGCGGGCAGCAGCAGGCCTCCGACCGCCAAGGACAGCCCGGCCAGGAAGGCGGCCCCCGCACCGCACAAGCCAACGGCAGCGGGCCGGGCAACCCGAACGGCTGGGGCGGCAACGCCCCGGTGACGATGGATCAGTGGAATGATGACGGACAGACCGGCCCCCTCACCGGCGACGACTACAGGCAGTGGTCCGACCGACTGCGTGACGTGGAGGAAATGCTCCCGGAACAGGACTTGCGCGACGAAGCGGCGATGGTTCGGGACCGCGCCCGCGCCGTGCGGGCCGAGTTCACCCGCCATGGCGCCGAGCCGCAGTGGGACCTGGTTCGCGAGCAGATCGCCCGCCCGCTGGCGGAGTTGAGACAGCGCATCGGTGAGAAGCTGGCACAACTGAAGTCGGACGAGGCGTTAGTCCCGATCGATCGCGATCCGGTGCCGGGGCGGTTTGCCGAAGCGGTCCGCACCTACTTCGAGAACCTGGGGGACAACGGCCGATGATGTCACTTGCGACTGTCACCATCCCCATGAGCCAATGGCTCTGGCCGGCCGGAGTCTTGGTTGTTGTCGTGCTGGCACTACTCCTCTGGTCGTACCGGCGGGCTCCTCGTATCAGCACCGCCCACAGAATCGCGTTCTGCCTGAAGTTCCTGGGTATGTTGATTCTGGCGCTATGCCTGATCGAGCCCTTGTGGAGCGGCCGACGCGCCAAATCAGGGGCCAATCTGTTTGTGGTCGTCGCCGATAACAGCGACAGTATGAACATCCGCGACCGGGGCAGCGACCAGAGTCGTGGCGAGACGCTCCGAGCCGTCCTGCCTGCGGGCGGAGGCGGCAACTGGCTCGCGGCGCTGGCTGAGAATTTCCAGCTTCGCCAATACGTTTTCGACTCGCGGTTGCGTCGGACCACGGACTTCTCGGAACTGGCTTTCGATGGCAAGGTCTCTTCCATCGGCTCGACGCTGCAAACCTTTGCCGAGCGCTACCGCGGCCGACCTCTGGCCGGCGTGCTCCTGATGACCGACGGCAACGCCACGGACATGACCGAGCCATCGTACGACCTGTCCGGTCTGCCGCCGATCTATCCGGTGGTTGTCGGTCGCGCGGCCCCGCAGCGAGACATCGCCCTTTCGAATGTCTCTGTCAGCCAGACGGCTTTCGAGGACGCCCCGGTAGCGATCCAGGCGGACGCCGAGGCTACCGGATTCGCCGGGCGGACCGTCACGATCGATCTGACGGACGACGCGGGTGAACAGATCGAACGCCAGCAATGGACGATTCGCAAGAACGATGAGAAGCAGGTGTTTCGTTTTCGCCTGCGGCCGGACAAGACAGGAGCCCTGTTCTATCATCTGCGCCTCGCCGAAGTGCTCGACGACGAACCTGAGCAACCCTCGGAAGCAACTCTCGCCAACAACGCACGTACCGTCGTCGTCGATCGCGGCGCAGGCCCCTACCGAATCCTCTACGTCGCGGGCAGGCCCGACTGGGAATTCGCTTTTTTGAGAAGAGCGATGAGTGAGGATGAACAGGTGCAATTGGTCGGGCTGATTCGGGTCGCCAAGCGCGAGCCGAAATACGACTGGCGCGGGCACGCCGGCGAGGCGAGCAACCCATTGTATCGCGGGTATGACATCAAGGACGAGGAGCAGACCGAGCAGTACGATCAGCCGGTCCTGGTGCGACTGAACACGCGCGACGAGCACGAGCTTCTCGAAGGATTTCCCAAGACGCCGGAAGACCTGTTCGAATATCAGGCGATCATCCTGGACGATGCGGAGGCCGCGTTCTTCTCGCACAACCAGATGGACCTGATCCGCCGCTTCGTCGTCGATCGCGGCGGCGGCTTCCTCATGCTGGGCGGCAAGGACTCGTTCCAGCAAGGCGGCTTCGAGCGTACCTCCATCAGCAGCATCCTGCCGGTCTATCTGGACCGCTTGCCCGCCGCCCCGACGACCGCCGCCATCCGCCTGAACCTGACGCGCGAAGGCTGGCTGGAACCGTGGGCGCGACTGCGTGACAACGAGCCGGACGAGCGGCAAAGGCTCACCGAAATGCCCGACTTCCGCGTGCTCAACCGCATCGAGTCCGTCAAGCCCGGCGCCCGAGTCGTCGCCACCGTCGGCGACGATCCCGCGGAGCAGTTCCCCGCCCTGATCGCCCAGAGGCTCGGCAACGGACGCAGCGCCGCCCTGACCATCGGGGACATCTGGCGCTGGGGCCTGCGCGAGCCCGAGACGCGTGAGGACATGGGCAAATTCTGGCGACAGACGCTGCGCTGGCTCGTCGCCGACGTGCCCGCCCGCATGTCGATCCAGGCTACGAGCAAGCCCGACGAGGCAAACCAGGCGGTCGTACTGCAGGTTCGCACGCGCAACGAAGGCTTCGAACCTCTGGACAACGTCTCCGTCGCCATCGAAGTACACCGGCCGCAAGGCGAGCCGCTGCGACTGACCGCCCAGCCGGCCCCCGGCGAGAGCGGGCTCTTCGAGGCCACCTACGTCCCGCGCGCCAGTGGCGGCTACCTCGCCCAAGCCGAAATAACCGACCCGGACGGGAGCAAGGTAGGTGACGCAGAGCTGGGGTGGGCCGTCGATCTCGAAGCCCGCGAGTTCGGATCAATCCAGACGAACCGGCCGCTGCTCGAAACGATTGCCCGACAGACCGGAGGCCGGCTGGTCGAGCTGGGCGAGTTGGAAAAGTTCGCCCGCAGCCTGCCCAGTCAGGACGTTCCGATCACCGCGGTCTCGATCCGGTCGCTCTGGGACCTGCCGGGAGTCATGCCGGCCATCTTTTTGTTCGCTCTGACCTGTTTCGTCGCCGAATGGGCGATTCGCCGCTGGAAGGGAATGCCGTGAAGGTCCTTGTCTTTCGTCTGTTGGTTGCGCTGAGCGTTTCGTCTGGCGTCGTGGCGGCTGCCTCGCGCGACACGCAAGATGCACATCCGGTCGTGATCGTTGTC
>CAYNQP010000363.1:1198-4616 GCA_964399325.1 uncultured Pirellulales bacterium | reverse complement strand
CCGTTGTCAAGAGACTGCACCTTTTCGGCTCGGCTTTGCGGGAAGACTTCGGGCCGCATAGCGACATCGACCTGGGGGTTGTTTTTTCGCGAAACGGCGTCGCGGGCAGCTTCAACCAGTGTTTCGACTTCAAGAGCGAATTGCAGCAGTTGCTGGGCCGGCCGGTCGATCTGGTCTGCGTCGCGAGCGTCCGCAACAGCGTGCTACGGGGGAGCTCGAAGAAACAAGAAGTTCATCCATGCGGCATGACCCCGGCAAGTCACCATCGGCAAGCTGATCGCCTGCCGCTGCCACACGAAGAAACAGGCTACCCTCAACGCGGCGAAGGGTCTGGGCTGCGAATGAAACAGGCGTCTTGTGCCATGGCCAGATCCTTCGGCGTCGCCTCAGGATAACAAAGTCACTACCCCGAAAGAACCCTTCCTAATCCGTGACAGGTAGCGATCCTGCACCATCCGCGTCGACGTCTGACAATCGCCTGTCCTGAGTGTGGTCATCCGATCCAAAGATTTGCCTTGAAGCCGCCCAGGGGTGGTAAGAGTAAGGCCCCGAGCATGCAGACGGATGGTTGCATGAACGGGGCCCGGAATTGCATCGTTGTCAACTCAGACTCTCGGACGACCGCCGAGGTATTCGGTTTTGGGCAGGCCGCCTACCAAGGGTGTGGCGTACTTGATGAAGGCGTCGGTGACACCGTTGTCGTCGCTGTTGATGAACTCGTCGGGCATCGACTTGGTCTTTTCGGCGACGTTCTTCAGCTCGGTGCGAATCAGTTCGATAGTGTAGTCATCTCCCTCATCGCGCTTGATCGCAACGGAGCCGCTGTCGTGCTGCATGGCGAACAGGACGGCCTGACGGCCGCAGCGACGGGCCTCGTATGCATCGACTGCCGACTGGAGCCCTGCGAAGCTGCGCTGCAGGTAGCCGAAGGTGTCGGCGCGGACGCGCTTGATCGCGAGCTTGCCCTTGATCTGGCCGGCGAGGAAGTCAGCCAGGGCGCCGGTGCCGGAAAGCTGCACGTTGCCGTGAGCGTCGCGCTCGGCGTTCTCGGCGAGCTTCTCGGCCCAGGTCTTGTGGTCGCTGTCGCAGATGCCCTCGCTGACCGCGATGACACACCGGCCGAGCTTCTTGTATACGCCCTCGACGTCGCCCATGAACTTGTCCATCGACACCGGCCGCTCCGGCACGTAGATCAGGTGCGGGCCGTCGTCTTCGCGGATCTTGCCCAGCGCTGAGGCACCCGTGAGGAAGCCGGCGTGCCGGCCCATGATGACGTCGATCTTGATGCCCGGCAGCGCCCGGTTGTCGAGATCGTCGCCCATCAGGGCGCACGCGACAAACTTGGCGGCCGTGCCGTAGCCCGGGCAGTGGTCCGTCACGAGCAGGTCGTTGTCCACGGTCTTGGGCACATGGAACGAGCGAATGTCGTAGCCGGTCTCGTCGGCGACCGTGTTGAGGATGTGGGCGGTGTTGGCCGAGTCGTTGCCGCCGATGTAGAAGAAGTAGCGGATGCCGCGTGTCTTGAAGACCTCGATGATCTTGCGGCAGTAGTCCGCGTCCGGCTTGTCCCGGCTGGACCCGAGCGCCGACGAGGGCGAAGCCGCCACCGTCTCCAGCGTCTCGACGCTGAGCTGGCTCAGATCGATGAACTGGTCCCGGACCATGCCCGCGACGGCGTGGACGGCGCCGTAGAGCGTCCCGATCTCGGGGTGTTTTCGGGCTTCTTCGATCACGCCGACCAGCGAGGCGTTGATCACGCCCGTCGGCCCGCCCGACTGCCCAACGACTGCATTGCCTTTGAATGCATCTGCCATTTCAGAGCGTCTCCCATAGTAAATACGCCATTTCATTCCTAACGCGAGTGGGTCATTATACCGGCAAACAATCCCCGCTCAAGGGGCAGATGGAGAAAATGCCGGGCAATTGCACGGTCAGCCACGGCGGATGACGCCATTGGAGCAAACACCAGAAACGTACCGCACACCTTCAGTACCCTCAATCCGGTCGAGTTCGCCGCTACTCGTTAGATCGTATCTACTCCCAACTCAGCCTCGGATAGTCCCAGCCTTCACGGATTGCCCAAATATCTCGCGTTCCATTAGCGGTTTCACCGGCGAAATCCCATCCGATGAAGTTCTCCTGCTGACACATCTGGGCGTGTGTCAGTGGTCTGCCCATGCCGTTGTCCGGCCCGCCGCCATCGCTGGGGGCAAGAGAATAGCTGTTCTCAACGTATCGCTCGTTCCACGAGAGGTTGCGTCCCACCACGCCTCCCATGTCACTACCCCCTTCAGCCGTCACAGAACCAGATGCATAACAGGTGGTAATCAGGCTGTTCCCATTGTCCCCGGCAAGCCCTCCGAGAAACTCACTCTCGGGGCCCGCGACAATCAAACCGGAAGCGTAACAATTGACGATGAGACTGCCGTCATGCGTTCCCACCAAGCCCCCGATGAAATCACTGTCGTCGCCGCAGACAATCCGGCTATCGGCGCAACACTCGGAAATAATCCCCGCGGGGAGATTCTTACCCACCAGGCCGCCCACACGATAGCCTCGATAGGCCAATTGGATAGGGAGACAAGACGAGGAGCGACGGATGACTCCGTCGTTCTCGCCGACCAGACCTCCGACACTGATATTAGAGGAACCACCTTGAATGGCCCCGGTCTCGAGGACATGGCAATCCTCAACCATCCCCTCATTGGAGCCCACAAGAGCGCCAATACACAGGCAGTATTCTTTGTCAAGGGTGATCTCAGCATGGTCGAGCACGAGGCCGCCTGCCGTTCCCTGCGGGGCAATGACTCCGAAGAACCCAAGTCCGCGTTCTCCTGTCATCCGCATGTTTGACAATGAGAAGCCGCGACCGTCGAGGTGACCTGTGAAGTAGGGAATGATCGAACCGGTCCACCGAATTCCGCTGCAATCGATATCGGAGATGAGACGATAGTGCAGGTCGGGTCGATAGTAGATCGCCGCGAGGTCTTCCGCCGATCCGACCGGGTACGGATCTGCCGGTGTACCCCTGCCCGGCAGTACCGGCGGCTCACAAGCGTTAAATACACTTACAGAGGGATAGGATTCGGCGCCCGACATTGTCCAGGCATCGATGGTTCCATCGGCAGACGACCCCGTAAAATCCCAGCCGACGAAAGTCTCTCGTCTCTGCATCTGCTCGTATGTCAAGGGTGATCCCATCCCTCGGTTCGGCCCACCGCCGTCCTGCGAGGACAGGTAGCTGGAACGGCGGACTCCATATCCGGACCCTGCAAGACCTCCGTGGCGAGAAAGGGTCGAATCGTTGGACACCTCGGTCACAGACAGACAATTCGTTATCACGCCGGCGCATTCGCCCACCAGGCCTCCGACGTACTGACTTGATGCTCCGCTAATGACACGTCCTTGCGTGAAGCAG
>CAYNQP010000363.1:0-1188 GCA_964399325.1 uncultured Pirellulales bacterium | reverse complement strand
AGTTTATAACCACACCGCCACTATGGAGACCCACCAGGCCTCCGAGATAGCTACATTCCCGGCCTCCAATCATGGTATCGGCCGCACAACTGCATATCGTGCCCGCCACATTCTTGCCGGCGAGGCCGCCTAACACATGGCTGCCCTGCGTTCCTCGTATGCGACTGTCACTGGCCGCGCAGGCGACGATAGTCCCTGCGTTGATTCCCGCGAGCATGCCGATACGGCTGCCCGGACCATCCGGATTGATGTTTCCATTCACGAGATTCAGATGCGTCACAACCGCCCGTCGGCCAACGAAACTGAAGAACCCCAGACAGCCATGTCCAGCGATCTCAATGTTGCAGACCGTATGGCCCTTTCCATCGAGGACGCCCGCGAAGCACGGTACAACCGCCTGATTCCATGTCCGATAGCTCAAATCAAGATCCGCTTCAAGTTGATAGACAGCGTGTGGATGCAGGGCCACCCAGGTAAGATCGCCCTCGGACCGAATGCGATAAGGCTCCGACGGAGTCCCGCGCCCCTCCAACGGGCTCCCAGTCGCGTCGCGCAGGACGTTAAGCTCCGGCCCATGATCCAGGGACATCATCCAGGGACGCAGTAGACCATCGACATCAGACGTACCGAAATCCCAACCGACAAACTTGTCGCGATTCTCCATAGCGCTGAGCCGCAGTGGCACGCCGGCACCATTATCCGGCCCTCCACCATCTAATTCGGCCAGACAATAGCAATTCCGGATAGAACGCGTGTCGCTCCAGCCAATCAATCCTCCCAGGCTTCGCGCATCTGCTCCCCATTGCAGATGGCTGGTGCTGTAGCAGATCGCCAGCGTAGTATCCGCGGACGCCTCTCCAATCAAACCACCGAGCCCGTCCACCGTATCTCCTCCCGTGACGTCTCCTGTAGCATAGCAGTTCAACAGAAGGCCGCCTGCGTCCGAGCCTACCAGCCCCCCCATACTCCAGCTTCCGGTCCCCCCGGTAACCGCGCCGTGGGCGGCACAATTGATGACCGCCGCATCCTGTTGAACATGGCCCACCAGACCACCGAGGTGCCATGCCTGGTTCGGATACTGATAGCTCTGATGCGCCTTCTGATTCATCACATTGCCGGTCGCATAGCAGTTGCTGATGATATTGCCGACATGATATCCTACCAGGCCACCGACGTGCTGCCGCCCCT
>CAYNQP010000362.1:0-4621 GCA_964399325.1 uncultured Pirellulales bacterium | reverse complement strand
CTTCACCACTGACCTGCATTCAGATACGGCAACACGCTCGGACGACGCGAAAAGCATGCGGATGTAAGCGTCATCTCCCAAGATGTCTGGAAAACGGTCGAAGCGACGCCGCCCGGCCTCGCTCAGCACATACACACCGGCCCCCATGAAACCCTCCCTCGTGTAGCCCATCCTGTTCCACACACGATAGAACGCTCGGACCGACCAACTCGCCTGACCGAAATCCATGCACATGGACGGCGCCGCGGCGAGGTAGGGGCCATCCCGCAAGACCTCTGCAATTCGTCGGACCGCGTCTCCCCGAAGTTGAACATCCGCATCGAGATAGAACCGCGGGAAGCCGCGGGCCGCTTCATCGCCCAGATTCAAGGCGTTGACCTTCGAGGCGATAGGAGTCTCAATGACGCGAATATGGTTGCCACAGGCTCTGGCGACCTCTGCCGTATTGTCACTGCACCTATTGCAGACGACGATCACCTCCACCTCATCCAGCGGCAAACCCTTGCACAGCTCGGCAAGACACTGACCAATGACATTCGCTTCATTGTGAGCTGGGATAATGATGGAAATCGTACTCATCTCGTTTTCTGCCATCAGCGACACACGCACCGCCTCCTCAATGGGCCATGAATCGGTTCACGTCGCACCCTGGAACCGCGGGCAAACTGCGGCGGTATCCGCTTCTCCTCCTACAGCAATCAATGTCTCAGACCAGAAGGTCACGCGTTGCTTGACAATCCGGCTACCGGGAAAGCAACGAGCCAACCGTGTCGCGCCGAGCAACCTCAGGTTATCGTGGCCTCTCGTGCCAAAAACGTAGCGCTTCCGCACATGATTGTAGCTCACCACGCGCGCACATCTGACGTAGCAGCGTCCCGGCAACCATGTAACGAACGGCAACCGCGTATGGAATTCGAAAGGAAACCACCGGTTCGGTGTCGTCACAAACCAAGCCTTGCCGACCCGCATGATTTCCTGAGCCATCCGCTGCTGGCGTCCAAAATCGCCCACGTGTTCGATAACGGCGTTGCTATGAACGATATCGAAATACTTGTCCGGCCATGGCAGCTCACAGGCATCCGCAACACGAGCATCAACCTCGGGGTAACAATCCCTTATTTGGCTCACGTGATCCGCAGATGCATTGATCACACTCAACATACTCTTCCACGGATAACTGTCGATGAACTGAAGCATGCGATCGTGTCGAGGATTCACTTCTCCGCCCACGTCCAGCACTCTTTTCGTCGGTGTCGGTTTCATCAACTCGTTGAATAATTCGAGCTTTCGCTTGCGGCTGATAGTGGAGAAACGGGCAAAGAGGCTCATTGCGGCACTCCCGAATTCGATGTCTTCGCCTGAGCAACAATGGAAGAAACAGGCCGGGCAACAACACACAAGCCCCGATACCCGCGTATGGCTCCCATCATGCCTCGCGCATACGTCTGCACTGTGCCCCAAGCGTTCGACCTGTCGCGAGTGGAAAGACACGCCTTGACCACCCAGCCAGGGATGCGAACCAGGAAAAACAGAGCCGTCAGCGCGCAGCCCAGAACGTACTCGGGGGTACGCCCATGCTTCTTCAGGAAATACAGAATACTGCCGGAGAGTTGCAGTCTCATCTTCTGGGCAACCCGCTGACTGCTCGCTCTGCCCAAATGAATGATGCACGCTTCGGGCATAAACATCACCTTCCATCCGGCCTTCTTGAATCGGTAGCACCAATCAGTCTCTTCAGCATACATGAAGAAGGCCTCATCCATCGCGCCAACATGCTCAATTGCCTCCCGGCGAACCATCATGAAACAGCCGCTGACAACATCGACTTCGCGCGGACTGCCTTTGTCCCACCAAGTCATGCGCTCGCGGCCAAAGAAACGGTTCTTGGGAAAAAGCCTGTACAGATAGAAAGCCGAAAGAAGCATATTCAGAGCCGACGGAAACATGAAGCAACTTGCCTGAGGCGTGCGATCGGAATTCAGAACGCGACATCCCGTAACGGCGGCTTCCGGATGCGCGTCGGCAAATGCGACGGTCTTTTTAACGGCGCCGTCGAGAACAATTGTATCGCTGTTGAGCAAAAGGACATAGCGGCCTTGAGCGGCTGCCAGTCCCTGATTGTTCCCAGCAGCGAATCCCCGGTTCTCCTCATTCGTGATGAGAGCCACGCGGGGAAATTCCTCCTGTACCATTTCCACGGAACCGTCGTGGGATGCATTATCTACGACAATGACTTCAACGGCAATGCCCTGTGTCTGCTCGAAAACCGACACCAAGCAGTTGCGCAGGATGTCGCGCGTGTTCCAGTTAATGATGACAACGGATACGTCCAGGATAGCCTCCATTAGCCATATGGGTGAACGCCACGACTTGACTCAGCTTCCGCACTTCACTTCCCGGAGTTCCTTGAGCAACGGCATCGAATCGACGAGGTGCACTGCGGGCGCCTGCTGGTCGAGACGGAAGAGAGGGTTTGTTTTCGGCGACGCCAGCCATCATCCCTACGGCCCCCAACATCAAATACAAAAGCATGCGCATCTGGCCGAAGTAGGCCACGCCGAGAAAAGAAATGCAGTGCCCCACGAGGGAAACACAGATACCCCACATAAGCCACCGGCGACCATGCGATGGTGCGCGCAGAGACCCGGCGCCCGCAATGTTGACCGCCATAATCAAAACGACAACGAAGGCGACTAGCGTAGCGAGCCCTCCGCGAACGGCCTCAATAACGTATTCATTCGTGACATCCTGCAAACCGAAGCCCCAGTGAGCGGTGTCACGCGTTCCCAGAAACACCCACTCACCAAAATGGCGGATGCATGCATCAACGAGACGGTATCGATGGTGCCCCGTCGATCCGCCGATCACGTTGACGCGAGCAAGCAGATGCCAAACCGGCGCCTTCATTACCACATGAAGCCCCATAACCATGAGAAGTAGTGCCCACGCCAAGGAGCGACCGTAAACGCGGTACTTGTACAAGGCGACCAGAAGCAACACCGCCGCGAGTGTGCAAACCGGCGTGCTGGAAGCAGACGCAAAAACGATGAACACACTCGCCCCCGTGGCCATCCAGAAAAGCCATCGGTGCCGGGGCATTCGCGTCATCGCCAGGAACACAGGCGCCAGCGTTCCCCAAAACAACCCCATCATAATGGAGTGGGGAAACGCCGCCTGACATCGATAGCGACCCTCTCGGACCCACGTCACCACACGACCCAAGACCACAAACGGGTTCCTGCCCGTAGAGAACTCATACATGACCGGCACCGCCAACAAGACGGCACAAACAGCAAATGCATTGAAGGTCACGCTGATTTCATCCCACGAGCGGAGATACTGCCGGAAGACCCAGTACGTCCCCAGAACATCCAAGAGCACGCCGCACTTGTAGATAACGGCCCGCATCTCGCCCCACTGGACCACATATATTATGGCTCCCATCACAGCCCATACGAGAACCGCCTTGTCAAACCGCCCCCACTGGACACGTCTCACTTCTCCCAAGAGATAGAGTCGCCCCATCGCGGCCACAAGCAATATACGCAGCGGCGTGAAATCGAGATCGAAGATAATCATCCGTTGATCCGCCGGGATGAACGACGCCGCGACGATGAAGGGAATGACGAAGAGCCTTCGAGGAAGGACCCATGCCAGAGCTGCCAGTATGACGGTGATTACAAGCGTCGGGAGATTGATCATTGGGAGTGACCCCTCGCGGCGCGGTAGCAGGCGATAAGCTTGAAAGGCAACGCCCAATAGATCAAAGGTCGGTAGTAGTAAGGGTCAAATGGATGCAATGCAATGCATGAGAATGCGGTTCGAACAGCGCGCAGACTACACCCCGCGCGTCGAAGATCGAGGGTGCTCTCAATGAAGTGCGGCACGACGCCACGCTCTGTTTGCCGATGCACAATTCTCGACGGACGCCTTGGCTGAGGCGGCAGATATGCAGACGGGTCCCACCCTCTTCGCTCGCACGCTCTAATGATGACCTCCCGCTCCATACGGTAGTTCCGGAGGGGATCAACGCGAGTGCTCGAGCCGGAATGGATCCGGTAGGTGTAGAGACATTCCCGAATGCAAATCATGGGGTGCCTTTCACCGATTCGCAGAATGTAATCTACATCTTCAGCCACAGGGAGCTTGGCTTCGAACCGCACGTCCCCCACCCTACTCATGCGATACATCGCCGCGGCAGGCACCCCGGGCGTGCGGAATCGGTCGACATCACGGCGACATTCATCAATCTCCTTGAAACGCAGGCGCGGCGCCAGTATCCTGCCCTTGATCATGAGATCGTGTCCAATGAACACGGCCGCAACCTCTGGCCGTTCACGCATGGTCTTGAGCTGTCGCTCGATTCGTTCCGGATGGCTGAGATCATCGGCGTCATGGGCAACGTAGAATTCGCCGGCTGACTCGTCAAGACCGCGGTTCTTGGCATTTGCAGGCCCCATATTCTCTTGTCGAACTATGCGGAGTCTTGAGTCTTTCAGATCGCTTAGGGTGTCCAGGCAGTTGTCGGAGCTTCCATCATCTATGATGATTATCTCCAAGTTCTTGTATGTCTGATTCAAGATGCTCACCACTGACGGACACATGAACGCGCCAGCATTGT
>CAYNQP010000361.1:0-4625 GCA_964399325.1 uncultured Pirellulales bacterium | reverse complement strand
CCGCGTGTTGCTCGACCGATCGAAGGCAAGATTGCCGCCTGGTCTGTGACGGCCGATGCTGCCACGGGTGATGTACTCTCGACGGCCTTCATGATCATGACGCCTGCGGCCGTCAAAGACTACTGTGTCCGTCATCCTGGTATTCGTGCTCTGCTTATCATGCTCACGGAAGAGGGAGGCGAGCACGTGATATCCGCCGGCCCCTGGCGGGAGCGGGAGCTGGTTTACTGAGATGAGACCTGTCGGCGGGGTTTGGTTGGTGCGCTGCGGTTCGTCTTCATCGCTCGTCGCAGGGCGCGGAGTTCCGCCAGCACCGGCCACGGTGTGCGCGTGACAGACAGCCGGCTGTCCGGATCGCAGGCCCACTCCACGGGAAATTCCCTGATGCGGTACCCTTTCTTGACGGCCCTCAAGATGATCTCGATGTCGAACATGAATCCATCGGTGACACATTGGCCATACAGCTCCCTCGCGACGTCGCCCTTGTAGACTTTGAAGCCGCATTGCGTATCAGTCAGTTCTCGCGGAACGTGCAAGAGCTTCCGGACGACTGACTTGAAGAGTTGCGAGAACAGGCGGCGATGCCCAGGCTGGTCCCTGAGGATGTCACTTTCAATCAGCCGCCGGGAGCCGTGGGCGATGTCGCAACTGTCGTTCTGCAGCATTTCGAGCCCCTGCAGGGCGTTGCCATAGGGGATGCAGAGGCCGCAATCTGCGAACATGACGTATTCTCCCGTCGTGGCCTTCACGCCCGCCCGAACCGCATGGCCCTTTCCGCGATGGTCCTCGTAGCGAATAACGTTCCGCTGGACGCCGGCGGGAATGCGGACCTTTCGCGCGGCCTCGGCCGTGTCGTCCCGGCTGCCATCGTCCACGACAATAATCTGGCCCCGAAGATCATGGGCCGTCAGAAACTCGGCGGCGGCCTCTATATCGCGGGCGATCTTCTTGCCCTCGTCAAGGGCCGGTATAACGATGGATAAATCCATTCCTTTGATTCCCCAAGTAAGAGCGGTCTCCGCCGCTGCTGCAAACCAGTCCTATTATAGTGTTTCCGGTGTTCCGAGCAAGGCCCCAGGTGGCAGGTGTCAGGCCGGTCCGGCTCATTTCTGCCTCCGGGCTACCTATCAAGGTCTAACAGCGCAATCATGCCTTGACAATTATAGATGTTCAAGGTGCAGTGTATAGGAATGGACGGGCGGGCGGATATCTGCGTCCCTTGGCCAGTCGCGGAGATGCTCGGGAACATCCCTGCATGTAGAAAGGATGGTGCGGCGTGGAATCGGCTCCCAATTGTCGTTCAACATCCCTGCCGTGCGTTTCGGTCATCAGCTTCGCTCTTCTCAGTGTCGGCATCGTGCACGCAGACTTCACTTTTGACCTTCCCACCAATCTGGGGCCACCGGTCAACACCGCGTACCAGGACAACGTTCCGAGCATTTCCTCGGATGAGTTGTCACTTTACTTCGAGTCGGACCAGCTTGGCGGCATCGGTGCGGCCGATATTTGGGTATCCACACGGGCCCATGTATCTGATTCCTGGGGCGAACCGGCGAATCTCGGGCGACGATCAATACGACTTATCACGACGGCAGCCCAAGCATGTCGGCCGACGCTTCGACGCTCTACTTTGATTCCGTCCGGCCCGGCGGATTGGGGGGACACGACATATGGCAGGCATCGATCGGCCCGGTCGTTGACTTTGGTGACGACGGAACGGCGAACCTTGGGGATTTCTACAAGCTGGCTCAATACTGGCGGAGAAGTGAACCATCCGTTGATATCGGGCTGAGCCCGCTTGGGGACGGCGCGGTGGACTTTCGAGACTTGAGGGTTCTGGCAACCCATTGGCTCGAAGATGCGTCGCCGCCGGTGTATATCCAGTGGCTCGGTCATTCGAGCGTCAAGATCTGGGCCGAAAACACGGTGGTCTACGTCGATCCGCGAAATCTCTCTGAGTTTCCCCACGATGCAACGGTAGTGTGCGTGACACATAGTCACAGCGACCACTATGTGCCCGCAGATATCGGAAAGGTCTGGAAGGCCGACACGGTTTTTGTGGCGCCGCCTGATGGTGTGGCCAGCTACATCAGCACACTCTCTATCCTGGACCCGGCCGACGGGCCCTTCAGCGTTTTCGCCTGGGTCAACGGCGGGGCTCCCGGCCAGGTAGTCGTCTCTCAGGACAGCGGTGACGATTGGCTGATGGCGGATCCATCGGTAGGTAACCTGATGACTACCTTGCAGAAGCCGCGCGGCCGGAGTCCCGTGCCGCCGCTGATCTGCGAGGTCGTGATCACCGACGGGCAGTGGCATCGCGTCGGCTTCGTCTGGGACGGGACGGACAGAAATCTCTACGTTGACGACCTCGAAGTGGCCCGAGACACGCAGGCCGCTCCGGCAGGTTCGACCAGCGGACTCTACCTCGGCTGCGGCAAGGAGCAGGAAGCAGGCACCTTCTGGTCCGGTCTGATCGACGATGTTCGCGTCTATGGCCGAACCGTGAAACCGTAGGGAGAAACATCACACGCTAAGAAGAAGGGCGGCCGTCGATTCGGACGGGCTGCCCTTGAAGATACGATTGATGGAGAAGCGACAGGCTCAGCCAATTTCGGCGTCGATCCAGCCGAGCAGTTCCTTCAGGTCCGCCATGGTGATATCACCCATGTGGGCGATGCGGAACGTCTTGTCCTTGAGTTGGCCGTAACCATTGCCGAAGATGGTATTGTGCTTCTGCTGGATCGCGGCGATGACCTCACCCACGTTGATACCGCGTGTGTTCTTGATGGCCGTCAGCGTATTGGAGGCGTATTTGTCCTCGCAGAAGACCTCGAACTTCTCTCCGGCCCACGCACGGACGAATTCCGCCATCTCCTTGTGCCGGGTCCAGACATTCTCCATGCCTTCTTTCACGAGCTTGTGGCATTGATAGTTCAGCGCCATGATGTGAGGGGTGCTGGGTGTCACCAGCGTCTGACTCTTCTCGGCGGATTTGGCCCATAGCTCGAAGTTGAAATAGTACCCCCGGCCGGGCACGCTCTTGCTCTTCTCGACCGCGCGCTTGCTGACGGCGGCCACCGTGAATCCGGGCGGGATGGCAAAGGCTTTCTGGACCGAAGCGAACGCTACATCCCAGCCCAACTCGTCGAAATGCACGGGCAGGCCGATCAGGCCGCTGACGGCGTCCACGAAGACCAGCACGTCCGGGTATTTCTCCTTCATCATCTTGCTGATCTCGTAGACGGGATTGGTCAGGCCGGTGCTGGTCTCGTTGTAGACGAGCGTCACGGCCGCGTACTTGCCGCTGGCCAGCTTCTCGTCGATCAGTTCGGGGGTGGTCGCCTGGCCCCACTCGACCTTCAAGGTATCCACCTTGCGCCCGCACATGGCGATCACGTCGGCCCACTTGTCACTGAAGGCGCCGCAGCACGTAGCCAGGACGGTCTCATCGGGCGCGACACAGTTGCGGATCGACGCCTCCCAGAGTCCGGAACCGCTGGAGGTCGAGAGGAAGACCTGCTGATTGGTGAAGAGGATCTTCTTCAGCATCTCGACGGTCTCGCCCTGAAGCTGGGCGTACTCCTTGCCTCGATGGCCCAGCGTGGGGTGGGCAAGCTGCTGCAGAACATCGTCGTTGACTTTGACGGGCCCGGGGATGAAGAGTCTCGGCGGGTTTTTCCAATCTACCATGTGCGCTCTCCAGAAAGAAATCAGAGTTTTTGGATGGTCAGTCCGGTATACATTTTAGGATAGAAGTACGTTGATTTCTGCGGCATGCGCTCGCCAGCATCGGTAACATCCACAAGCTGTTGCATCTTGACCGGGTTGATGAAGAAAGCGACCTGTTTCCGGCCAGCGTCGACGCGCGTGATAATCTCGTTGATGGCGTTGGGCATGTCCTTGACATACTCGACATAGTCGGGATTGCCCATTCTTTCCGTATCGAAGTGGAAAAGCTCCTCAATGATGAGCTTCTGCAGGACCGCGACGTCGAGAGTCTGCCACGCCGGGCTCATCTCAGGTGCGGCGGCCGCCATGAGTTGTGTGTTCTTCAGGATGGCCACATAGAAAGCGCTGTCAGCCATGTAGATGCCGATCGCATTCGCGTCTTTCTCATGGAGGGTCCTCATCTCCGCGAGCATGCCTTGCTTGGCCTGCTCTTTCGCTTTGTCCCCGGGACGAAAAGCGAATTCCAGCACGTCGAATTTGCCCTTGAGCTGCCCCAGGACTGTCTGCGGCCGGAAGTCCTCGATGCCGCCGACAAGACGATGTGTGGCCAAAACGACGAGGCCGTCCTGACGCGTATTGGTGAAGGCCAGCATCTGATAGCCGGCGGCCGGGTTGCCGGTTTCGCGCCAGTAGGTCAAACCGGTGGTGTAGCGGTGATGTCCGTCGGCGATGATGCAACTCTTATCGCTCATCATCTTCACGACGGCCTGAATATCGTCCGCGGCCTCAATGGCGAAGAGCCGATGACGGACGTTCTGCTCATCGACGAAATCCACCAGAGGGGGCTGTGCGGTGGCCTTCAGGATGACCCTGTTGGCGATCTCTTCGGGGTCGTCGTAGATCATGAAGACTAGGCCGAAGCGTGCGGCGGCGGCCCTCTTGAGGTTGAGCCGGTC
>CAYNQP010000360.1:0-4628 GCA_964399325.1 uncultured Pirellulales bacterium | reverse complement strand
CGCCTTGGCTGGGGTGGTACGTGCGCCAGAACCACACGTAGAGCGCGTCTGCCAGTCGCAGCGCCCCCGGCGACAAGAGGACGGATATCGTAATGGCCAGCTCGATGAGGGCATAGGTGCGCAGCGGCTTCTTGAACCGCCCGCAGAGCCGGCCCATGAGCGCCGCCCCGATTGCCAGCCCGCCCATGAACACGGAAACGACCACACTCGAAGCGTAGACCGTATTGCCGATGATCAGCTTGAGCAGGCGAAACCAGACCACCTCGTCCATGAGCGAACAGACGCCGGAGACGAGGTAGACGAGCACCAGGACATTGATGACGAGCCTGCGATTCGCCACGATCCTATTGTGATCGGATGACGTCATGTGTGATACTATCTTCGCATCATGAACGGCGTTCTGCACACACGTCGCAGGACTCGCCGGTATCGTCCCTGCGCGGCACAATAAGAGCGGCAACAACAGAGAACCGACCGATCCATCGCATCGTTGCCAGAGGCACTATAGCCACAAAGCCGGCGGTCGTCAACGTTTGTTCCTTGTCCGAGGATGCGGCAACGACTCGGAAAGACGGCCGTGCCGGTCAGTTCATGTCGTCATCCCAGCCGGGAGAGCCGCCGATGGCGGAACTCGGCCGCCACGAGGTCGGCTGGCCCCACGTATTCGGGTCGAGATGCGGGCCGGCAAGGGTCAGGGAGAGACCGGCGCCGTCGGTGCTTGGATACCAGTCATCGTTGTACTCGAATTCGGCAATCGTTCCGGTCCAGAAATCCACCAGACGCAGGGTCTCTCCGCCATTGGCCAGTTTGCCCTCGTACTGGCCTGCGATCAGGCCGGACAGATCGGCGCCATAACGCGATTCGAAAGCCACCTCGTTCTGAACCACCAGAACAAAGCCGCCCGGAGGCAGGCTCTCGATGCGGCTGCCACCGAAACTGAAGTCGATGCCATCTATGAACGAGACGCCTGTCAGGTCGAGTGTCGTTGAGCCGATGTTCTTCAGCTCGATGAACTCAAAGTTCTCGTTCTCGATCGCCAACTCACCGTTGCCGGTGTCGGCCTCAGGGGGGTGGTACATCAGTTCGGTGATCCGCAGCCCGTCCACAAGGGGGGACGGCAGCGGGGGCCCCGCTTCGAATTGCATCGGCCCGGACCAATGGCTCCATCGCCCGGTTGTGTCCTTCATGCGGCAGCGGACTCGGTACGTGTGGCCGGCCTCGATCACACTGGCCGGGATCATCGTGGTGGCGCCGCTCGCCGTGGTGATCTCGTCACTTTCCCAGAGCGCGTCGATTTCGAATTCGCCGCGCCGCCCCTGGTAGGCGGGCCCCGACACGAGCGGCGTCTCGTCTGTGCTCGGTGCCCTTTCACCGGTCAATTGCACCTCGGCAAAGCAATCGGAACTGCCGCCGACGGACGCGTTGAGCACCTGAATCGCGATGATGTTTGTGCCCTCAGCAAGAACATCGCCCGGAGAGCCGAGATCATATCGGGCGAAATCGATCATCTCCGTTGCGGCCTCGGCCGCTGCATCGTACGCCAGGTCGGCGGAAGCGACGTTGTCCTGGAAGATGAACTGACCGTTGATCCACACATTGACGCCGTCATCGTACCTCAACTCGAGAATGAGTCTGTCGATCGCGTCGAGACTCGCGATGTTGAAGGTCTTGCGCAGATAGATCGTACTGTAGCTGCCTCGCATGTCATCCAGCAGGGTCGCGATGAACGATTCCCCCCCCGTAGCCAATCGGCGCATTGCCGACGGGCCAGTCGGAGTCGTCGAAGCCAAGCGTGCGCCATGCCCCCGCGACGGACGACGGCTCTTCCAGTCCCTTGAAGTATCGCCAATCGGCAGACCCCACGAGCGTTGTGCTACTGTCCTGCCCTGGCTCTATGGGCGGAGCGATGGGCGTGTTGGGCTCAACCTCTGCGACGCGCCACTTGATAGCGGCGAACGTATTCGATCCCTGCGGGTCACTGAATAGGCTTGCCTGAAAGGTCTGGTCGTTCGTCGGAAATCCTGCGGTGCCTGTGTATGCAACCGCCGGTGCGTTGGGGATGGCCGAGTCTGCTGTCTCTGCCAAAAGAGCATAGACACCGTAGCTGCCCGGATTGACCGCGGAGAAACCTCCCGGAGAAAGGAACGTCTTGTAGTACTCGATCAGGCCGGGCCAGTCCCTGGTCTTGAGAAACTCGTTGTTGGCGTAGAATTGTCCCTTCCTGTTCGTTCGAGGATGATAGTCCCATATGGCCTGGTTGGCCTCGACGAAGGTCTTGCCCTCGTACGGCGTGCTGATGACCGAGGCGATTTCATCGATCACCTGTCCGGCCTGGTCGCTACTGAGCAGCAGGTCCAGCAGTTCTCTTTCCCGGTTCTTGCAGGCGATGTCATACTGCGGGTACGTTAGCGCATACCGGAAATGCTCCCAGTCCGTGTAGTGCGTGGCCCACTCGAACATCAGGTCCAGGTCCCACGGCAGCATCCACCACTGATTCGTCTCGGCGTCGCAGTAGTAAATGCAGTTGGCTTCCGGACGGCGGTCGGAATCATTGACCGCCACGCCGATGGCCTTGGAACTGTAGTAGTTGGGCAGGTTGACATTCTGCGCCCACCAGTCCTGGGACGGGTGGCTGTTGAGCGTGCTGACGAAGCTCGATACATCGGTGCCGTTGGCGACCGTCGTCGGGCCCTGGTGCGTGCGGTTGGCGCCGCCATCCATGCGATAGACATTCCCGTCGGGCAGGCCGTGCTCGTCGAGGAAGGCGCCGTCGGGCTGCTCGATGGCGAAGTACAAGCCCCAGAAATCGCCTTCATACTGGCTCGTCGAGCTGGCTTCGGCGGCCCCGTCAATGATACGCAATTGAAAGTAGTTCGTGTGGCAGGCCGGCACGCCCGCCATGTTGTAGAGCCTAAACGCCAGGGTCTCGTTCATGACCATCCCGCGCGTGCCCTGGTTCCAACTGCCCGGGTGCGGATACTGCCACCAGGGGCACACGCCCGTGCCGACATTCATCTTGTCCCATTTCTCGGCGTACTTCTGGCCGTAGTCATCCCGGGCCTGGAAGTAGTGACCCCGGTTGAAATCGACCTTCAGTTTATTCTTGCCGGTCTGGAAGGTGGAGTATTGTCCCCGGACCCGGTAGTGGACGTTGTCGTAGACCGCGCCGTCATAGACCAGGGTGCCCGAGAAATAGTAGACCGTGTTGTCGTAAGCGCTGTTGAACAGACAATTCTGGATGTCGATCATCCGCGATATCAAGTGATAGACTGGCAGCGAACGCATCAGGTCTTCGCCGTATGTCACCACCTCGGCTCGGCGCGGGTCCGAGCTGCCGGGCTGAATGGCCCCGCGCCAGGCGGGGACGCCGTCGTACACGAAGTAGGCAAAGTTCGGCTGCGAATCGTCCGGGTAGGGCACCTGCAAGTGGTTGCCCCGCCCGTCATAGGTGAAGAGGCGGTATCGCACCAGCCGGCGGTGTCTCTGCACCGAGGACGCCAGTTGTACCGTGTAGATGCTGTCACCTGCGACCTCGTCGCCGCCGATGCCGTCGTCGTGCATGCCGACCGTTACCCAGTCCCGTTCGTACTCCGGGTTCGAGACGGTGGCGGGATTGCTGGATGGATAGTTGGGAAGCGTCACCGGGACATAGTCGCCGGCGTCCAAAACCTGATAGGCCAGCACCACATTGCTGATTCCGTCAGCGTCGGTGACCTTGGCGGTAATCGTTACGATTTCGCCCGGCTTCGGTTGCTCGGGGACGTGCCGGACCTGGCGGACCAGAGGCGGCGCGTTGGCCGTGAAGACGCCGCTGTTCCGAGCGCCCGGCGTGGGCGAGGCGGACCGCCAACTGCCACCGAGATCGTTATCGAGCAGCGGGTCCATCAGTTGGATGGAGTGTCCGGCCCCGGGGGCGTTCGCGGGGATGGGATTGCCCACGGTCGGCCAGGGAAAGCCGAGTTGGTAATCGACCTCGTCCACCACGGTCCCGGTCGCATCGCACAGGACGAGCGGCTCGCCCTCATTGCTGAGCTTGCCGGCGAAAGGCCCGAAGACCCTCTCGTGCGACAAATCGATACGCAGCGTGCTCCACTTGGCCAGGACCTGGTCCGGGTCCTGGGTCACGACGGCATAGCCTCCCGCCGGCAATGTCGCGCCTGCGGCAAAGGTGTAGGAAATGCCGTCACTGAAATGCCAGCCCGAGAGATCTACGTCGGCCGGGCCCGGGTTGTGAAGCTCGACGAACTCGACCCATTCGTACTTCAGGTCCGGATCGTAATGAATCTCATTGATGACCACACGTGCGGCCTCTTGCCCGCAAAGGACACCACAGACCGCCTGAGCGACCAGCAGCGAAAATACCATCTGTCTGAATAGGTGCATTGCCAACTCCATCCTCCGCGTCGTTACTGCGTGCATGCCTATCTGCCAAACCCCATAATGGTCTGCCGAGATCACACTGCGATTATAGCACATCCGGGGCCTGCGAATCAACCGCCGTCCGTCTCGGCGGTCCTGCATCCTTGACGGCGAGCGGTTTCTCGGGTCAAATGGCCAAGTCGTTCGACCATTACCGCCTATGACCAGGGGATGACCCATGAAACGGATCTTTGCCTATCAGATACTGT
>CAYNQP010000359.1:0-4629 GCA_964399325.1 uncultured Pirellulales bacterium | reverse complement strand
GATCGCAGAAACGACACGGTTCGAGGAACGGGTAATGGAAGCCCATATCCACGACGCCGGTGTCGGGGACACGGTCCGTACGCGTCGTGTAGCGCGACATACCCAGGATGCCCGCCTGGTTGCTACCCGTATCCACACACGGGCTGGTCCGGAACTGATCGGCTGCCGCACCGGGGACCTCCAGATAGAAGTCGCCCAGCGGCCCGGACACGAACAGCGGGTCCTTGTGAATGATGCCTTCGCCGTACGTCAAAGTGCAATCGATATCCACCCAGACGTCGTTGGGCGAGTCGGCAATATCACTGTAAGAGACATGGATCGCGCCGCAAAGCGGATCGCGTCCGAAACCACTGCCAACGGCCAACTCCGACCCCTGACGAGCGAAGTTCTGCCAGAGGATTGAATCCACGATGGTGGCTTCGCTCAAGTTGCCGCAGAAAATCGCGCCACCGAAGCCGCTCATAGCCGGCATATTCACGTCGCCGGGCGCCGCGTTGCTGACAAACGTGCAGTTACTAATCATCGGCATGGCATACCAGTTGGTGGAAATACCGCCGCCGTCGCGCGAGGCCTGGTTGTTGCGGATCAGACAGTTGACGATGGTCGTGCTGTCCTCACCCCGCACATAGATGCCGCCGCCGGAACCGCGGGAGAAGTTGTTGACGATGTTGCAGTCCTGCACGAAGGTATCGCAGGCCGAGAGCATGATGCCCGCACCCGCCGGTATTACGGTATTGTCATTCGCATCGTTGACATCGTAGATCGCCTGGTTGTTGTGCACATTAGCGCGGACCACCGTGACGATGCCGCTTACGCCGACCAAACCGGCGCCTCTGAGGGCCGTGTTGGAGCTGACGTTGCAGTCGACGACGTTGACGGTTCCATATGCCGCGTAGAGCCCACCGCCGGTGTCGGCGGCGTTGTCCGCGAAGTTGCAGTCAACGAAGGTCACGTCGGCCGTTCCTTCCGCCGCGACGCCGCCGCCATAGCCGACGTACGGATCAATACGGAAGTTCGGATCGGCCGCCGCCGACTGAGAGGCGACGTTGTCGGCGAACGTGCAACCCGTGAAGCTCACGACCGTGCCCTCGGCACAGTAGACGCCACCGCCATAGCTGGGCATCTCGAACGCGATCCGAGGCTCAAGAGTCACCCCGGCGGTGTCGGCGACACCGCCTATTCCGCTCATGCCACCGGAGGTGCGGTTGCCGCGAATCGTACAACGGACGAACTCGGCAGTGCTCTGCTGGTCGATGAAGACGCCGCCGCCGTAGGCGGAATACCAGCGATAGTCACCGAAGTAGGATCCTGCATTGGCCGGCAGCGGACCCGAATCGAACGTCACCGCCTGTATGGCGTAGTTGTCCGCCACCGCGGCGGCATGATCCCACGCCCAGAGCTTCCATGGCTCTCGGTCGGTTTCAGTCACGCCCAGATCGGTCGGGTCAATATCGGCAAACGCCGGCGGGGTATAGTTGCCGCCGAAGTTGGCCTCACCGCCGGTGCTGGTGCCGGGATCGACCCAGTCACCCCCGTTGCCGGCGTTGCCACCCTGTGCGGAGTTGTTCTCGATGATGCAGTCGACGAATTTCGGGTTGGTCTGGCCTGCACAGTAAACGGCACCGCCGCGGGCCCAGCCCGCCCAGCCGCCGCGACCTGCATTGAGAGCCGTCGTGGCGATGTCGCCGTCGGCACCGTCGCCACCGATGGCCGTGTTGTTCCGGATAACGCAGTTCCTGATCACCGGACCGGCGCCGGGGAGCATGTGAATCGCCAAGCCAAAGGCCGGCGCTCCGTCCCCGCCGTTGGGCAGGCCCGCGGCGCGGTCACCCGCGTTGCCGTCGGAGAATGCGCCGCCACAATTCTGGATGGTGAACCCGTTCAGAACGGTGCCTCTGCCGGCATTGGGACCGAAGACGATACCTATGTTGTTGAAACCGGTCGTGTTGGCCGCGTTGCCCATCAGACCGTCGATGATCGTGGCCGCCACCATACAGGGGTCGCTGGGATTGCGGGACGTAATTGTAATCGTCTTATCGATCACGAGAGCGATCTGGCCCGAACTGCTATAGTACGTGCCCGAATCGACTACGATCGTATCGCTGTATCCGGCCGCGTTAACGGCATCCTGAATCCTCGGGTAGTCGCCTGGCACGGTGAGGACGCGGCCCTCGTGCTTCCTGAGCGTCACCGTCACGTGGCGATCCTGCGTCAGGGTCACATGGTTGACCGTCCCGGTCGCGGCATCATCATCGGTGCCGCTCCATTGGGCGACCTCCCAGCCAAGTTCAGGGTAAACGATCAGTTCGACAAGATTTTGAGTATCCCCTTCGAAGACGATGTAGAAGCTCGGGGTAATCGTGCCATGCATGCGCCCATCGCTCGGATCGGGCGCGATCTGCGCCGTCAGCGTATACGTGGTTGCCGCCTCAGCGTAGTGATAACCCATATCGACCGTATCGGAATCAAGGACACCGTCGGTGCGGGTCGTTCGTCCCGCCAGGCCGATATTCATCGCATCCGCGAGGCCGCTGCCCGCATCCACCGCCGGACTCTGCCATCTCTGAGCGGACCCGATCTGGCTGAGGTAGAAGTAGCCTGAACCCACGCCGACGAAGCAGGGATCCGCGCCGCCCACGATGGACTCCACATCCCAGCTCTCGGGGTCCCAACTCCACGGGTCGTTAGGATCGTTGGGGTCCCACCCTGTCAGGATACAGCCCGGCTCGACGTAGATCGGCGGATAGAACGGCCGAATGTCGGAGAACGACCCGTACTGGAAGAAGACGGCCGAATCAAGGGCGCTGTCAAGGGCATCCGCAATGGCCAGCTTGATATGGTGCGTCCCCGGACCGATGTTCAGCTTCTGAGCAACCAGGACATGCGTGAACCCGTCATACTCGAGCGCGAAGCGATCTTCCTCTGCAACGTCACTGCGGTCGTTGTTGTTGTAGAGCTCCGGATTGGCCGGGTTCGTCCCGACCGGATTGCCGGCGTTGATATTGTCCACCGACACCACGGTGTCGGTGCCCGGAATCAGGGCAATGTTCTCGGCGTCCAGGAAGAACCCGAAGACGTCGTTGAAGCTGTACACAAACTCGTTATATTCCTCGGACGCGAAGACGTAGCTGAAGAACAGGTCGCCTCCCTTGCTGACGAAATCGAACTCCAGGACGCTGGCGTCGTTCGTGACTCCCCCGCCGATGAGGGCGGAAAGGTCCGTATCGCCATCGTCCTCCAGGCCCACGCTGGCCGAGGCGCCATCGACATTATTGAACCCTGGATTGTTCGGATCGGTACCCGGCGCGAAATTGGCATCTCCGCTGGTTAGAATGATACCGGCCTCGATACCCAGACCTGCGGCGATTCCTCCCGTGAAGAGACCCGTCGCGTTGGGCTCACCGGTAAACGAGATATTGGTGGCGGTAATGCCGGGGCCCAGAATGGCCGCGACCAGTTCGTTCGCATCCACACCACGAGTTACCGTCAGAACCTCGTCGAGGCCAACGGGTGCAAAACCGCCACCGGCCTCATTGGGCTCGCCCGCAAAGTACGGTCCGACGATACTGTACGTCGTGTCTACCCTCGAGGGCAGCGGATAAGAGGCATCGCCGGAAGCGACGGCAATCTGAGCGCCGCCGGCAGCCACATTGCGCCAAACGATCGAGTTGATAACGTCCACGTCGCTTTCATACGAGGCATACAGACCGCCACCAACGCTCGCGGCGGTGTTGTCCGTCAGCGTACAGTTGGAGACGGTCAGCCGATTCTGCCAGTTGGAGGAAATCGCACCGCCATCTCGGACGGCCGAGTTGTCGTTGAACAGGCAGTTCCATATCGTCGTGACGTAATCTTCCCCATTGCCCAGGTAGATACCGCCGCCGGAGGTAGCCGCTTTGTTGTAGCGGAACTCGCAGTTGCGTATAGACATCGGGCCGGACCAGGCGTAGATGCCGGCGCCGCGGGCCACCGCGGATCGGTCTTCCGTCCTAACGATCTGAAGATTCGGATCGTCCGGATTGAAGTTCGGGTCATCCGGGAAAATGGGAATGTATTCCTTTATCGTGTTCGGATCAGGCTCGTTGGCATCAGTGGCGCCGGGCGTGGTGGCGGCGTTCGGATCCACATAATCCGGATTGGGCAGGAAGTACTGCGTCGTGACGCTGATCCCAACCGCCTCGTTGTGGGCGATAACGCAATCGAGGACCTCCGCCAGAGGTGATTCATAGAAGAACAGACCGCCACCGAACAACGCCGTATTGTAGGAAACGTTGCAATCGACGACGGAGAACTCACCAGAGTCCATCATGTACGCCGCACCACCGCATTGGTTGGCATCATTACCCGCCAGCACGGTACTGGTGATGGTTCCCGAGCAGTCCGGGTTCAGGTACACCGCACCACCGTAGCTTGCCGTGTTATCGAGGAAGCGGCTACCCGTAACGGTAACGGAGCTGTCGAGACCGTAGAGAATGGCGCCACCGTACTCACCGGCCGTGTTCTGGCTGAACATGCAACCGGAAACCTCAGATATGGCGTGGGCGATATAATAGACGCCGCCTCCAGTGAACTCCGCCGCATTGGCGGTGAACTTACACTGAGTGAGTTTCGATACAGCCTCGGTGCCGA
>CAYNQP010000358.1:0-4646 GCA_964399325.1 uncultured Pirellulales bacterium | reverse complement strand
TGGCAGAATGGCCGGTCGGCAGCTGGCCCGCGTACCGTGTGGGCCGACGTGAGATAGCCGGCCTCCGTCGCTTGGGAAGTAAGGAGCAGCATGACACCGGATCAGCCTCTGGATGCTCATAGGATACTTGATCACGAGCCTCAGTTGAACAAGTACTTCAAGGTCGCGATCAAGACGCTGGCCAACGATATCCATTTGAAGGTCGGCCAGCCCGCGAAGCTGCGTCTGCAAGGCGAGTTGAAGAACACGACCGGCGAACCGCTCACACAGCAACGCATGGAAGAGATGGTGTTCGAGGTCATGAGCCCGGCCCAGAAGGAGTTCTTCCTCAAGAACGGAACACTCGATTTCGCCCACGAGATTGAAAAAGAGCATCGATTTCGCGTCAATGTCTTTCGTCAGCGGGGTCTGATCAGCCTCGTGGCCCGGCGCGTCAGCGCCACGGTCCCATCGTTCGAGAGCCTGCATCTGCCCCCCATCCTGGAGAGGATCGCGGAGGCTCATCAGGGGTTGGTCCTGGTCGTGGGAGCCACCGGGTCCGGCAAGACGACCACCATCGCCTCTATGCTTGACCACATCACCCGAACCCGCGCCTGCCATATCGTGACGGTGGAAGATCCGATCGAGTACTTGTACCTCGACAACAAGGCAATCGTCTCCCAGCGCGAGATCGGGATCGATGTGTCCGATTTCGAAGAGGCCCTGACCTATCTGATGCGGCAGGACCCGGACGTCGTGTTTGTAGGCGAAATGCGCGACGCGCGAACCGTAACCGCCGGGATGCGAGCCGCAGAGACAGGCCATTTGGTCATGGGCACGATGCACTCAACCAATGCCTCACAGGCCGTGCACCGGCTGCTGGACCTGTTCCCGCAGAAAGAACGTGACCTGGTGCGCCAGGCGCTGGCTCTGGCGATGAAGGCGATTATCAGTCAGGCGCTGCTACCCTGCATCCGAGAGGGCATCAGCCGCGTGCCGGCGGTCGAGGTCCTGCTGGCCAATCCATCAGTGCGCAAGCTCATCGCCGAGGGACGCGAAGCCGATCTGCCCGGCGTGATTCGTGGCGCCCAGCGGGAAGGGATGATGGACCTGACCGACAGTCTGGTCCGGCTCATCCAGGAAGGATGGGTCGATCCCAAGGATGCCTACCCCGCCGCGCCCAACACGGAAGAGCTGAAAATGGCCCTGAAGGGCATTCGAACCACCGCCGGAGGCATCCTCTGAGGCACGACGCGAGGATCTTGTCTGACGCGACTCGCGTGATCATAACATTGTGGTAACGGAGCATTAAATGCCAGATTTTCTATTGATGTCCATCGAGTATGGCGGCTACGTCTCACTCGTCAAGTTGATCGTTTTCCTCATCTTGTATTTTCTCTGGCTACTACTCCTCAACTGGGCCCACAAGGATGCCCAGGCCGTGCAGACAAACGTGCCCTTCTGGATTGGACTGATCCTCGGCGTTGGCGCGCTGGGCGCGCTGCTCTGGTGGTTGATCCCGATCTTCATTGCCGGCCTGGTGGCCTTTACCATCATGGTGGGCGCCACCGCCCTGGCCTATGTGAAGCATCGCAATGGACGCGTTCTCGATTTCGACCGGCTCTTGACACTGGAACACTTCAAGAGCCTGATTAGCGGGTCGGCTAAACTCGAAGCGATGGAGAGTTTCCTTTTCATCACGGCCAACAACAATGAAGTCCCTACGCCGGAGCCTCGAACGCCGATGTTTTTTGGCTATCGCACCGCCTACGACGTACTGACCGATGCGATATGGCGTCGCGCCAGCACGGTGACGCTCGCGCCGAAGGGAGAGAACTACGAAGTGGCCTACTACATCGATGGCGCCGCAACGAAGCAGCCCCCCGCACCGCGAGAGCAAATAGAGCACTTCATTCACTTTGTGAAGGAACTGGCCGGTCTTGATTCCAATGAGAAACGCAAGCCGCAGAAGGGCAAGTTCCGCACGCGCCAGCACAAGCAGAATGTGGACTGGGAGGTGATGAGCGCGGGTTCAACCGCAGGGGAGCAGGTTCGCCTCAAGCAGATCTCCAAAGAGCACGACCTGAGGCTCAACGAGTTGGGACTGGCGCCCGACCAGCAAGAGCTTCTCAGTCAGCTTTCGGCGCGACGGCAGGGGCTGTTTCTCATCGCCGGTCCGCGTAAGAGCGGCGTGACGACCACGCTCTATGCCCTGGTGCGAAGTCACGATGCCTTTCTCAACAACATCAACACCTTGGAGAAACAGCCCGCCGCGCAACTGCAGAATATTACGCAGAACGTCTTCACGCTCACCGACACCGGAACGACGACGTACGCCAAGAAACTGCAGACCCTTGTCCGGATGGGCCCGGACGTCGTCGGCATTGGCGAGTGTGAAGACAGTGACACGGCCAAGGTAGCGAGTGCCGCCGCCAAAGACGGCAAGACGATCTACGTTGTCATCAACGCCGACAGTGTGTTGCAGGCCCTCGGCAAATGGATCAAGATGGTCGGCGACAAGCGACTGATTGCTGAGACGCTGGTGGGCATCAGCAACCAGCGTCTGATGCGCATATTGTGCGACGAGTGCAAACAAGGATACGCCCCGAACAAGGAGCTCCTTAAGAAGTTCAACCTGCCGGCCGAGAAGGCGAAGGTCTTGTTCCGGCCCGGCAAGGAAGTCTTTGACAAGAGGGGCAAGCCCACCGTGTGCGGTCACTGCCAAGGGACGGGCTTCGTCGGACGGACCGGAGTGTTCGAGATGATCATGCTCACCGACGAGCTGCGTCAGGCGATCAAACACGTCAAACAGTTGCCGGAACTGGGCATGCAGTTCCGACGGGCCAAGATGCTGTATCTGCAGGAGCAAGCCCTGCGGAAGGTTATCGCCGGAACGACGGCGATCAATGAAATGCTCCGGGTGCTGGCGCACTCGAAGAAGCAGATCTCTCAGTAAAAACGTACAGGTAAGGCGTCGCAGGCAAACGCCTCCTGGAAAATCGGAGTACATGGAATGGCCAGTTTGGTGATATTCGCAATCCTGTTGGGTTGTGCAGCCGTGCTGTATCGCAAGGGGACGTTGGCACAAGGTCTTACCATGATCCTCAATGCCATCTTGGCGAGCCTCGCGGCGTTTGCGTTTTTCGAGCAGATGGCCACCCTGCTGATCAAGTACTCGCCCGCTATCGCGACGTGGGCACAGGCAATCTGTTTCTTACTGCTATTTGTCCTGGCGTTCGCGATCCTGCAGACCGTTGCGATGCAGTTGGGCAAGCAGAAGATCGACCTCGGTCTGTGGCCCGAGCGGGTCGGAAGGGTCGTCTGCGGCCTGGTTCTGGGTTACCTCGTTGCCGGGCAATTGCTCGTCGCCGGCGCGATGGCTCCCCTGCCGAACACCTATCCCTATCCAAGATTCAGCGAACAGAACACGGACCCGTCGAAACCGAATAAGGCCCTGCTAAACCCGGATGGATTCGTTGTCGGCTTGTTTGGCACGATAAGCAAGGGCAGCTTCAGCGCTATGGGTACCCCCAAGAGTTTCGCCATGCTGCACGCCGGATACCTGGATGAACTCTATCTGAACCGGCTCAAGATCGCCAAGGAGGTGCCGCTCAGGACACGTTCGTCCGCTATCGAGGTACAGCGGAAAGGTGGCGTGTGGGACGCTCCCAACAACCTGAGGGATTCGGAAGGCAAGCCGTTGCCGAGCCGGCCCGGCGAGAACTTGATACTCGTTCGTATCGGGATCAGGAAAGGGGCACTCCAAGACGCGGGCAAATTCACCCTCTCCCAGGTCAGACTGGTGTGCCGCGAAAAAGGCGGCGACAGCAATTCGCTCGCGGGAAAAGGACAGACCGTGTATCCCGTCGGGCACATCGGTGCTGCAGGTCGGCTGGTGCAAAAAGCGCTCACCGACGAGATCACCATTAAGGCGAGTGATGTTCCTGATGATGTCAAGAACATCGACCTTGCCTTCTACGTGCCGACCCATCTGACGCCCGCCCTGATCGGATTCAAGCTCAACAATCTTCAGCAAGTTTCGGCGCCGGTTTCCGGAGAAGACGTCCCGCAGACGGTCGGGTTCGAGGAGTCCTCGGAGTCTCCACCGAACACGACGACACCGCAAGCGGCGACGGAGAACTCCGACTCGACTTCGTCTTCCGACCGCGAACACACGGGAAGTGGACTCAGCCCCATCGGCACGACGCTCACGGGTGGGGCCCTCGAAGAGGACATGCAGCCGTAGCGACGTTATTGGACGTCGCTGCCCTAATCGCGAACGGGAGAACGGGATTGCGGCATGTTTCTGAGAAGGTGATGTCCCGGCCGACCGGGGTCGCCCTGGATGTTACGGTGTATCGTCACGTCGAATCGAGACCTCAAGCCAGGCGGGCAAATGCGATGCCTCGACGATCCACTTAGGTGCAGACCGCCAGTTCCTCCAGGTCTAATTCCATCAGATGCTCGAGGTAGTTGCTGAGATCGGCTTCGGAGAATTCGGCAAGAAACTCCTGCTTGGCGGTCTTGTTGATCTCACAGATGCTGTCGATCAGTTCCTGCTTATCCATTCTCAGGCGTCCTTTATTGGCCGGTGAGCCTCTTTCAAATGACTGGTGGCATATCGGCAGGAGATGCTGCTTTTCTTTAGCGGCTTCGTTGTCGCCGGA
>CAYNQP010000357.1:0-4654 GCA_964399325.1 uncultured Pirellulales bacterium | reverse complement strand
CACGTCGCCATCGTGGACGAGGCCGACTCGATTCTCATCGACGAGGCGAGGATTCCATTGGTCATCGCCGGCAGCACGGACGAGGTAGTCGCCGATCCCTATTATATGGCGGAGCTGGTGCGCGAGCTGAGGCCACACCTGGATTACGACACGGACGAGAACGAACGGAACGCGTACCTGACCGAATCAGGATTGGACCGAGCGGAAAAGGCTCTGGGCTGCGACAATCTCCACGCCGCCGAGAACCTCCTGCTGCTGACCCAGCTCCACCTGGCGCTTCACGCCGATGTCCTGCTCCATTGCGATGTGGACTACATCGTCCGCGGCGGGAGGGTCGAGATCGTCGACGAATTCACCGGCCGGGTTGTGGAGGACCGGCACTGGCCCCACGGCCTTCAGGCTGCGGTCGAGGCCAAGGAGGGCCTGTCCATCCAGGCCGAGGGCTTCATACGTGGCTCGATCACGCTGATCCACCTGGCGCGAATGTATCCCAGGCTTTGCGGCATGACGGCGACGGCGCAGGCGGCCGCCGAGGAATTCAACGAGTTCTACGACCTGCTGGTTGTGGTCATCCCACCCCACCGCCCGTGCGTCCGCATCGATGCCTCCGACGTGATTCTTACCTCGAAAGACGCAAAACGCCGCGTGCTCGTCGAAGAGATCACCCCCGTCCACGCCAGCGGACGCCCCATTTTGGTTGGCACGAGCAGCGTCGCGGAGTCGGAGGCGCTGGCCGAGGCCCTCCGGCGAAAAGGCGTGTCGTGTCAGGTCCTCAACGCCAAGAACGACGAGCTTGAGGCCGAGATCGTCGCCCGGGCGGGCGCCCCCGGCGCGGTGACGATCTCGACCAACATGGCCGGACGCGGCACCGACATTCGGCTGGGCGGCCAAGCCGAGCGATATCGAGACGCGGTGGTGGCCCTGGGCGGTCTTTACGTCATCGGCACGAACCGGCACGAGAGCCGACGTGTGGACGATCAGTTGAGAGGTCGAGCCGCTCGTCAGGGCGATCCCGGCTCGTCGCGCTTCTTCATCAGCCTCCGGGACGACCTGTTTCAACGCTTCGCCATTGACGAGGCGGTCGGCCCCGCATACGATGGACATCCACAGGACGAACCCATCGACAATGCTGACGTCAGTCGTGAGATTGCGCACGTGCAACGGGTCATTGAAGGCCAGAACCTGGAGATTCGCAAGACGCTTTGGCAGTACTCGTACGTCATCGACCAACAGCGCGGGGTCGTCCACGGCCAACGGCAGGACCTGCTGACGGGCCGGGCATCACCATCCCTGCTGGCCGAGCGCACACCGGAACGCTACGAGCAACTGCGCTCCAGCGTGGGAGCCGAAGTCATGTGCGACGTGGAACGGCAAATCACGCTCTTCCATATCGACCGGTGCTGGGCCGAACACCTTGACCATCTCGCTCACATTCGCGACGGCATCCATTTCATTACCGGCGGCGGACGCAATCCGCTGGATGAGTATCACAGGATCGCAGGAAGAGCCTTCGGTGACCTCGTGAAAACCATTGATGACAGCATTGTCGCAACGTTCATGTCCGCTGAGGTCACCGGCGGCGGAATCGACATGGCCAAGGAAGGGCTCAAAGGGCCTTCATCAACGTGGACCTATCTTGTCAACGACCAGCCGTTCGGTAACTGGTTCGAACGATTCTACCGGACCGCCGCTCACTCGGGAGACCTTGTCAGGAGCCTCAGGAGGGCGCTGGCGGACAAATCATCGTGAACAAGACAACGCAAAATGCAGGACGCACAATGCAAAATTGAGGAAGTCATCGCCGCCGGGCGGCGATTCCGCCATTTTGATCTCTGACTTTTGATCTTTGATTTTCCCTGTAAAGGAGCTTGCAGATGAAGTGGTGCGGATTGACGTTGTGGTTATTCTCTCTTCTGGCCCTGGCCTGCGGCTGCGCGATATACAACGGCGGGGGCAGGAAAGCGACCGTCACGGGCGAAATGAAGCAATGGCACACCGTGACGCTGACCTTCGCCGGGCCGGAGACGAGCGAGACCGCGGAGGTGAATCCCTTTCTGGACTATCGGTTGAACGTTACCTTCTCCAGGAGCGACAAGCGCTATGTCGTGCCGGGCTACTACGCCGCCGACGGTGCCGCCGCCGATAGCAGCACGGCAGAGGGCAACAAGTGGCGGGTCCACTTCGTCCCCGACGAGCCGGGCCAGTGGAGCTACGTCGCGTCGTTCCGAGCCGGGACGGATGTGGCCCTGAGCAGCGAGCCGAACGCCGGAGAGGCCGATGCCTTCAACGGTGCTGCCGGCGCCTTCAGCGTCGGCCTGACGGACAAGCTCGCCCCGGACTTTCGTGCCAGGGGCACCCTGCGCTACGTCGGCAAGCGGTATCTGCAGTTCGCCCAGACCGGGGAGTACTTCATCAAAGGCGGGGCCGACAGCCCGGAGAACTTTCTGGCCTATGCCGACTTCGACGGGACCTACGACACGGCCGAACTGACCCGCGAGGGCGAGGCGGCCGGGGCCACGTTCATTCATCAGTACGAGTTGCATGTGCCTGACTGGCGCGAGGGCGATCCGGCCTGGAAGGACGGCAAAGGCAAGGGTATCATCGGCGCGTTGAACTACCTTTCGTCCAAGGGCATGAACAGCGTCTATTTCTTGACCTACAACATCGACGGGGGCGACGGCAAGGACGTTTGGCCCTGGACCGACCCGCAGACCAAGGGGCGTTTCGATTGCAGCAAGCTGGACCAGTGGGACATTGTCTTCTCGCACATGGACACGCAGGGACTGATGCTCCACGTGGTCACACAGGAAACGGAAAATGACCAAGGTCTCGATGGGGGCGACCTCGGACGCGAGCGAAAACTCTACTATCGCGAACTGATCGCCCGCTTCGCGCACCATCCGGCCCTCGTCTGGAACCTGGGCGAGGAGAATACCAATGTTAGCATCCAGCGCAAGGCGTTCGCTCAGTACATCCGCAACCTCGATCCGTACGATCACCCGATCGTGTGCCACACATACCCCGATCAATATGACGAGGTCTATACGCCCCTGCTTGGTTACGCGTCTTTCGAGGGGCCTTCGCTCCAGACCAATGATACGCACAACCAGACCATCCAATGGCTCGACCGCTCCGCCGCGGCCGGCCGGCAGTGGTTTGTTTGTCTGGACGAGATCGGGCCGGCCCATACCGGGGTCAAACCCGACAACGACGATTACTGGCACGATACCGTTCGCGCCAGACACCTCTGGGGCAACCTCATGGCCGGCGGCGCCGGGGTCGAATGGTACTTCGGGTACCGCTTCGCCCACAATGACCTGAACTGTGAAACCTGGCGCAGCCGGGAGCACATGTGGGACCTGACGCGGTACGCGCTGGAGTTCTTCCGGAACCACCTGCCGTTTGCGAAGATGAGCCACCACGATGATCTGACCTCGGCCAAAGACGACTACTGCTTCGCCGATCCTGGGTCCGTGTACGCCATTTACCTGCCGTCGGGGGGGACAACCGACCTGGATCTGGGTCGCTCGACCGGGGCGTTTCGAATCCGATGGTACAATCCCCGCGAGGGCGGCACCCTGGAAACGGGCACTGTGGCCTCCGTGACAGGCCCCGGCACCGTCAATATCGGCCAGTCTTCCCGGGATACGGACAAAGACTGGGTAGCCTTGGTCAAATCGCCCTTGCCGTAGTGGCAGCTCTCTGACAGCCAAGGCGGCAAGAATCCCTTGCCGACTTCTCCGAACGCCCATGTTTGTGCTTGACGGACACACGGGCGGCTTGCTAATATGACAATATAGGACCTTAGGGCATTCGTTCGCTGAAGACCCACCCTAGTGGTGATGTCAGAGAGTGAGGAGGAACGCGGCACATAACAGGTCTACAAGAGGATTCTCCCACACCAGGTGCCTTTCCCTCTAATGGTTCCAAGGCCGGTTGGATGTTGTCACGCCACAAGATGGACTTGTACCGGAGATAGGGGCCATTTCTGCCGATGAAAGGGGCATCGGAATCGTGACTTATGTCCGCGATTTCTCCGCCATGCTATCAGGGCACGAGCAATAGATGATCGACAGCACCGAACATAACGGTAGGCAGAATCGGGGGGAGGCGCTGAGTACGTGGATCGCGCCCTCCGATCTCAATATTGTATCGCTTTGTGGAAAGGAGAACGATCATGAGTAAGACATCTATCCATTGCATTGTTTTGGCAGCGGTTCTGGGCATGATGACCCTTCCAGTGACCGCCGAATTAGTCGCTTACTACCCTTTCAGCGAGGGCCAGGGCACCACCACTGCCGACGTCACCGGCAACGACAACAACGGGACCTTCGATGGCGATGTGGAGTGGGTTTCCGGCTACAAGGGCGGTGGTGTGGGTTTTGACACGGCTAGTGAAAGGATCGTGATCGGTCCCCTCGATCCCTCGGCAGGGACCAATGCCATGACGCTGGCCGCCTGGATCAACTGGGAGGGCGAGGGTCACAGCATCACCAACCAGGGCATCATCGGCAAACGTCTAGGTTGGGATCCCGGCACCGGTGTCAAGTGGTTCTGGCAGACCAACCCCGCCGGCGATCTCTTGTTTCGAGCCGATAGTGGCGGTGGCGGTGCGAGTTCTGGGTGGGGCAATGCGGCACTCAGCGATTATGCG
>CAYNQP010000356.1:0-4669 GCA_964399325.1 uncultured Pirellulales bacterium | reverse complement strand
TGTATGGTAGTCCCTCCATGAGCCAGGTAGCGATAGGGATGTCCAAATCACCCGCACCGACCCGCGTGTAGGCGTCCCGCGGAAAACATGCAGGCCTTTGTCCCCCCAAGCATATCAGCGAAGATAAGCCGGTATGGCCTGCGGAAGGTAACATTACCCTCGCAGGCTGCGCAGATCAGAAACACACCGCGCGAACCATCGGGCACGCCCATGTTAATGGAAGAAAACGCTGTGGCACCTCAGCATCGATCCATAGGAATGACGTCACCTACGCCAGATCATCTGTCACAGAACTCGGCTGTTGCGCCAGTCCGTATGGAATCTCGCCGTCTGAGACCTTTCGTAAATCAGACCGTTCGTTGGCCTGATCACGTTCTTCTCACGGATCCTTTCTACAACATCCGTGAGCGCCCGAATGAGTTCGGGATCCACATTGAACCACTCCGACAGATCCTTCTCCCGATCCGTGTACGCCGGTTGGCCCGCCTGGGCTTCCACATCCTCCATGACATGCGCCTTTCAGAGAAAAGCTGCCGGGGATCCCCGACACTTCATGCATCGAGCGGCCCCGAACTGGCACTAATTGCACAGGCATGTGTAGCAGATTTTTCCGCTCATGTCAAGAACATTCCGTGGCCATCGCATGCCAAGTGGCGGCACCGGCAGTCATTCGCGTACTGACGTGCCACGCATGCTGACGGCATCTGTCAGTGGGCACTCTTCAGGAATATTCTGATGACCAGGAGACCCCTGGTGGGATCAAGAAAGGCGTTCTTGCCGTGGACATGCACCGCTCTCGGGATATGTCCATATCAAGGCTCGTACACATACCAGGCAATGCCTTCATAGGTCCACGTTTCCGGATAGTCCGCGATGACTGAATCCTTCTCCGCTTCACTTATCGTATAGAAATGACTGCCCAGTGAATTGGACCAGAACCGATAGACGGGGCTGGTCCCGTTCGGCTGCGAGCCTTCGGGATAGGCATAGAACGCCGGCCCTTCAAAGGTCCAGACATTGGAAGCATAAGTGCCGATAACGGAGTCCTTCTCCGCCTCGCTGATGGTGTAGAAATGTGCGCTGTGCGCCGGGGACCAGAAACGATAGACCGGCAGAACCCCGTCGTCCCCGTCATCGGCAAAGGCACGATACGCGACAGCTTCGTAGGTCCAGAGATTGGAGGCATATGTGTTGATGACATGATCTTTCTCAGCCTCGCTAATCGTATAGAAATGCCTGGAATTCGCGGGCGACCAGAACCGATAAACCCGACTCGCGCCCCGGCATTCATAGGCACCAATGTCCCATTCACCTCCCAGAGGTCTTGGTTCTCCTTCTATGTCCTTTCCGATGTCGATGCCGTACAGTTGCTGGAATCTGTCCAGCACGTCCTGCACGACTCCAGCGGACGTGCCTGCGTCTATCGCCAGACTGCTAGGCTGTACACGAAAATCACCACCAGCCGCACCAACAAACGTAGGGTCTGCTTCTATGCTGCCCTGTCCTTGTCCCGTGGCCGCTTGAAATGCAGGAACACTGTCGTAGACTGAACTGCCCCACCTAATTCCAAGAGGATCGCCATTCTGCCAGTACATATCATTACGGGCAGTCGATCTTTCGGGAGCGTCATTGCCTGATCCGATATATACCTGATACGGCTGTACTCCAAACTGCTCGAAGAAGTGGTTCGTCAAGTTGCAGATGATATTGTTGGCCATGTGGAGTTCTGAGTAGGGCCGGTTGCCCGCATTCAGTATCCCGAGATCCGTGTTGTAAATGACATTGCTGCAAATGGTCACATCCTGGGTTGTCCAACCCATGATAGCACTGCCACTAGAGTAAGGATCGTCCTGGAGTGGGTAGGTAGAAATGATGTCATGAAATACATTGCCGATGAGATGGACATTGGCAGAGTACTGAATTCGAATTCCCACATCACAGTCGTATATCTCGTTGAACAAGTGCCAGGCCCTATCCTGGTAAGGGTACCTGGTCGTTTCATGTTCCGTTTGGATGACATCACATGTTCCGTCTGAACCTGGCGCAGCGCGGACATCATACATCGCATTTTGGGACACAATCGTATCGTAGGCCACTTTGGAATCAAGAATGTTCTCTCTGGCATGGTGCATTACATTCCGACCAATGTAGGAGAGCGTAGGAGGAAATTGCGTATCATCATTGATATGCCACGCGTTCAGGTGGATACAATCCCCGTCAATATTATAGACATGATTGTCCACGACCCATGTTTCATATGCATTGTGATGAATATAGATGCCATAACTATCCTGCGGATCACTTGTTTCGCCCCAATACTCGTTCCAGTCCACGTGCCCGATGTCATGTATCGTGTTATTGTAGATGACAACATCCGTTGCCAGAGTAGGGTCGCAATAGTAAGGACGACTGTCACAACTTCCATGCGGCCAACCGATGCCGATACCAAGACCCGTGACCTCTTCCCCTTGAATGCCCGAGCACCTTATCGCAATATGGTGGGTAACATCACCATCAAAGCCTCGCGGCCAGACCAGGATAGCATCGCGAAAATTGATGTTTTCAACAATGATGTACGTACCTTCCATCACGATTGCGCCGGAGAGGTCTCCGGCGACGATGGGCCCCTGGTCAAGATCGGTGCCTCGGAAGAAGACAGGCTTCAGGGCAGTCCCTGACGCCTTGAAGGGCAGTCTTGACTCAGAAAGCTCCGTCCCTTCTATGGTGTAGGCATAAGGTCCACCATGAATCTCTACTACGCTTCCTTCTGGCAGGTCAATCGGAATCGTCACCCTCGGCTTCGCCGCTGTTCCGTAGGGATTGCTGGTGTCTGTAGCGAGGGGATCCGTGTTGTCGACATAGTGCGTGTAAGGCCCACTGCCCGCATCCTTGTAGGATTCCGGGCTGGAGCCGAAATCGTAGGTCTGGCCCTCATACATCCGGTGTGTTTCAAAGATCCCGAAGTCTGGCGTAGGTATTCCTATCGGAGGTTGCCAGTCGCCAAAGTCGGCAGTGATGGTCTTGTTGCCATCCATCGTCAGATTCAAGACCAGTCTCCTTCCCTGCGCGTCGCCTCCCCAGCTAGTGAAGCAATAGCCCGTGTCCGGCCTTGGTACGAGTTCGACCGTCTCACCTTCGTCGTATGCAACCTTATCGGGAGTTGCCGCCACCGAACCGTGATTGGCAGTTACGGTCAGTGTATAGGGGGCGGCCTGAGAACCAGAGACCAGAGAGAGAACAGCCATGACCACGGCTGGGATTGCTCGGAGAACAGGAATCCCCTCTGGATGTGTTGTTCTCGGACTTGAGTTGTTTCCATGCATCACAACAACCTCCGAAGAGTTCTGTCCTCTAGGCAGTGCAAAGAAGATTTCACATGTCTTCTTGTGGTTATTACTCTGGTCAATGGAATAGGGTCGCCGATCTGTTCACTCAGACTCTTGGTCCGCTTATCCATCGTCATTGACGGCAAAGCCCGCTGAACTAGGGCTTGCTGAATATGGGGCCGCCGGCGAAACGCTTGGCTGACAACGTCAATCCCGCCGTCGGATAAGGCAAAGGGGCTCCGCTCGGATCGGTAGCATCAACTGGGAAACTCGGAAAGACCCTTCCATTCGTGCTTCGGTCGACGACAGGAGCAAGTACGGGGGCTCGGTTGAGAACTTGAGTCACCGTGATCGTGATGGTTTCCGAGTCAGTCGCCATACCATCGCTGACCTCACAAGTAACCTTATAGGTACCACTCTGGTTCTTCGCAGGAGTCCAACTGAACACCTGATCCGCAAAACTCGATCCGCTTGGCAAACCCGTCATCACATAGGTCAAGGGGCCTCCATCCGAATCAACAGCACTGACCGAGAAACTCAGCAGAACCTCTTCAACTGCGCTCTTGTCGCCGATGGCGGCCAGCACTGGAGCAGAGTTGTCGACAACGATCGCGATCGTCTCCGAAACGGTTACATGGCCGTCACTGACCTGAAAGGTAACGTGGTGGACATCCCCCTGGCCGCCTGCCGGGAGCCACGCGAACGTACGTGCTACGGAATCAAAGCTGGCACCCGTTGGCATGCCAACGACCGAGTAAGTGAGTGCATCTCCTGGATCAGCGTCTGTGGCACTTACGAAGAGGGTGAGTTCCTGGTTTTGAGCCACTGACCGATCGCCGATTGGCAGCAACACCGGGGCATGGTTGCCACTCGTGGCAGTCGTCCCTGCGACCACATTGGATAACGCAGACCTGTGTCCGGCCTCGTCCCCCGTCTTGACGGCGACATAGTAAGTCGTGCCGGGACTCAAACGGGTCAGCGTGAAGGACTGTTTGTCCCCGGCATCGCCCGGTATCGCCACATCCCGCGCTGGGGCAGCCGTGTCCCAATTGGCTTCCGTGACGGCGGTGCTCGCGTATCGAATGTCATACCGCACCGGCTCGCCCGCAAGCCCTCCGACACCAGGGACTGTCCAGATGACACTCACCGAATTCTGGCTGGTACCCGAGATCGATAAATCCGTGATAGCACTGACGACATGCTCACAGGCGCCGATGTCCCACACTGGCCCTGTGGGGTAGTTCATTCCGCTGATGTCTCCTCGTATGTCCACATCGTACAAATCATAGAAGTCCTGATATACTCCCGGTTCCATTCCTGCGCCTATTGCAGGGCTTCCCGCC
>CAYNQP010000355.1:0-4673 GCA_964399325.1 uncultured Pirellulales bacterium | reverse complement strand
CTCAAAGATGTCCGGGTCCGAAGGCCGCAACGAAAGAAGGTGGTGACGGCGACTGAGGAGACCGATGTCGAAGAGAGCGGGTCGGTTGCCGTGGAGGCGGCGGTTGCCGAGGAGGAACCGTCGGAATCGGTAGAAGCTCCTGAAGAGACTAAAGTCTCCGCGGAACGGGAGACGGTGTCCGACGCGGATCAGTTGGCGGCTTCTACGACAGCAGGTCCAGAGATGATGCCGTCGGAGGAACAGAAAACGCAAGAAATCGTAGAGGAGGAGAAGCCACCCGAACCCGAACCGGTTCTGCCCGCCGGACCGATGCTGGGCAAACCGAGGCCCGCCGTGCTTAGTGGCCCGCAGGTTGTTCGCGTTGAGGCCCCCGAACCGTTGGATCGTCCCAGGCCCAGGCCCAAGCCCAGATCGAGACCTCGCCACGACGGTGTTGTCACCGAACCGTTGATATACAAGGAGAAGAAGGAAGGGGAACTGTCTGCGTCTGAGGCTGACCGCAAGCGGGGCAAGCACCACAAGGAGCGGACACACGGGCGCCGGAAAGAGGATCGCGACGAAGAAGCTGCCAAGAAGAGCAAGCTCCGGACCAAATGGCGCGAGAGAGATATTGAAGAGCGGCGGGCCCGGCTCAGTGCGGCTGGCGGCGAAGGCCTCCGATTGCGGCCTTCACGCACGATCACGTCGAAGACTCAGCGCGAAGCGGCCGCTTTGGGTAGACCCAAGAAGGTGGCGATCAGTGAGCCCATCACGATCAAGGACCTCTCTTCCGCCCTCGCGGTGAAAGCGACGGATATTATCGGCCGGCTGATGAGACAGGGGATCATGGCGACGGCCAATCAGGTCATCAGTTGCGATGTAGCCGAACTGGTGGCCTTGGAGTTCGAAATCGAGTTGGTCATCGAACGCAGGATGTCCATGGAGGACGAAATTCGGCAGGAGTTCGAAAATCGAGAGCGAAAGCATCTCAAGAAGCGGCCTGTGGTGGCGGCCATGCTGGGACATGTGGACCACGGCAAGACCAGTCTCTTGGATAAAATCAGATCGACGCATGTCGCGGCTGGCGAAGCCGGCGGTATCACGCAGCATATCGGCGCCTCTCAAGTGAGCTGGTCCAACAAGACGGTTACGTTCCTTGACACACCGGGCCACGAGGCGTTTACCGCCATGCGGGCTCGCGGCGCGAACATGACGGACATCGTGGTGCTGACCGTCGCGGCTGACGACGGTGTGATGCCGCAGACCATTGAGGCGATAGCACACAGCAAGGCGGCCGGCGTCCCGATTATCGTGGCTTTGAACAAGATAGACCTGCCGGGTTGTGACATCAATCGCATCTATGCCCAGTTTTCCGAGCATGACCTCGTGCCGACGGAGTGGAGCGGCCAGACCGAGGTGGTCAAGACCAGCGCCACTACCGGCCAGGGTATCGAGGATTTGTTGGAGTCTCTCGACTACGTGGCGGAGCTTCTTGACCTGAAGGCGGATGACACTATTCCCGGCACCGGATGGGTGATCGAGGCGAAAATGTCAGCTCAGCAGGGTCCGGTGGCGACCGTGTTGGTTAAGGAGGGGCAGTTGTCCAAGGGGGATATCGTCCTGGCGGGCGATACGTACGGCCGTGTCAAAATGATGAAGAACAGCTACGGCAAGAAGATCAAGACCGCCAACAGCTCAATGCCGGTCGAGATCCTGGGGCTCAGCGGCGTGCCTCAGGCAGGGGACCGCTTTTATTGCCTTGATGACATCAACCGGGCCAAGAACGCGGCCGAAGAGGGCAGGGTCCGTGCCCGGGAGAAGTCGCTTGCAGAACGGACGCAGGTGACGATGGAGAACCTGTTCAGCCAGATTGAAGCGGGGAATGTCAAGGGATTGAACCTGATTGTCCGCGCCGACGTGCAAGGATCCGTTGACGTCCTCAGGAAGTATCTTTTCGATCTCAGTGTGGATGAGGTGCGGATCAATATCTTGCAGGCGATGCCGGGGGGCGTCACCGAGGGCGATGTGCTTCTGGCGGAGGCTTCGAATGCGATCATCATCGGCTTCAATGTGGTGGCCGATGAGCATGCCGCCAAGACGGCGGAGGCCAAGGGCGTAGACATCCGGCTCTATCGCGTCATCTATCGCATTACTGAGGATTTGAAGAAATCCATGGTCGGTATGCTTGAGCCTGAGGAGCAGGAGAGATCTCTCGGCCGGGCGACGGTGAGAGCGACCTTCAAGGTTTCACGAGTCGGCACGGTCCTTGGCTGTTATGTCAGCAATGGTGTCGTCAAGAAGAACGCCAAGACGCGGCTGATTCGAGACAGCATTGTTGTCAGAGACGGTCTGGCCCTTGAATCTCTCAAGCATTTCAAGGACGACGCACGTGAAGTCAAGGCGGGGTTTGAGTGTGGTGTCAAGCTGGCGGGATATGACGATGTCAAGGTTGACGATGTCCTTGACTTCTACGAAATCGTGCAGGTGGCGCGGACTCTCGACTCTTGAGACGGCGCTGCGGGGCGGTACGGAAAGATGTGTCATTATGCCTACCCGAAGGCAGGAAAAAGTAGCTCGTGTTGTCAAAGAAGTGGTCAGTGACGCCATTGCCAACCATCTGAGTGATCCCCGGATCACCGGGCTTGTCAGTGTCACGAGGGTGGAGATGTCACCGGATTTGCGAAGTGCAGAGGTGTATCTGAGCGTTCTTGCCGAGGCGGATAACGCTAAGAACATGAACTTTGTGGCCATAGACCATGCCCGAAAGCGAATTCAATCTCTGTTGGGGGCGGCACTGGAGAGCAAGTTTTGCCCGGTATTGCGGTTTCACCGAGATGTGCAATTTGAGAAGACACTGGAGATCATGAGGCTGATCGACCAGGCAAGGAGTGAATATCAAGATCAGACGGATGAGCCGGACCCGGACGGATAGGGCATCTCATCCGTCAGGCGAACGGGGCGTGTAGACTCACTCCATTGTTCTTGCACGCGACGTTTCACCGGGAGGTTCAACGACCGGGGTACTTGGAAGGGCCATGAAGAACAGCAAAGAATACGCACAAGAATTGCAGAAGCTCTATCGCGGGCTTAAGCGCGCCCATCCCAAGGGCGAGAAGACCACTTACGACGACCCGATTGAAGCTCTGATCCACGGCGTCGTCAGTGAGCACACAGCCGAATCCACCGCTCAGCGGGCCATGAAGGAGTTTCGGCAGACCTTCGTCGATTGGAACGATCTGCGAGTCGCGCGCGCCGAGGAAATCGTGGAGATTCTGCAGGAGGATACGGTCGTCAGCCGGACGACGGCGCTTGCCCTGACATCTGCCCTTCGCGCTGTGTTCGATGAGTACCACATGCTCAGTCTCGAGAGCCTCAAGAAGATTGGCAAACGCCCCGCCAAACAACTGCTCGACAAGTTGGATGGCGTCAGCCCCTATGTGGTTGGCTATTGCATGTTGACCTCGCTGCAAGGCCATGCCGTGCCACTGACCGACCAGATGATCGCCTATCTCCGGCGGAATGGGATTGTGGATCCAGAGGCCGACATACAGGATATTGAGGGTTTTCTGACCCGGCAGGTGGCCGCCAAGAACGCGTATGAGTTCTATAGCCTGCTTCGACGAGAGAGCGAATCCCCCAAGCTGGTGAAGAAGGCCAAGAAGACCCGCCTGAAGACCAAAAAAGTGGCGAAGGCTAAGAAGTGATAGGCGTGATCGAAGGCCTCCGAGAATAGGTGCCGAACGGACGCCGTTTCCCGAGCGTGAGATAAAGAATGGATATAGAACGAATGCTGAAGTTGGGTATCCCCACGGGGAGTCTGCAAAAGGCCACGGTCGATCTGTTTGCCAAGGCCGGGTTTCGCATTTCCGATTCCAAGCGCAGCTATTTGCCTTCCATTGACGACCACGAGATTGAGGCGGTCTGCCTGCGCGCCCAGGAAATGGGCCGGTACGTGAGTGACGGTGTCCTCGACGCCGGTATCACCGGCTTTGACTGGATCCGGGAATACGATTGCGACGTAGTTGAAGTCTGTGAGTTGCCGTACAGCAAGGCGACCAGCAATCCGACCCGCTGGGTGCTGGCCGTGCCCAACGAGTCGAAGGTGGTCAAACCGCAAGACCTGGAAGGTGGGATCATCGCCACCGAACTTGTCGGTGTGACGAAAAAGTACTTTGCCGACCATAACATCGATGCCAAGATCGAATTCAGTTGGGGCGCCACGGAGGTTAAGGCGCGTCTGGTGGACGCGATTGTCGAGTTGACGGAGACCGGCACATCGTTGCGGGCCAACAACCTGCGCATCATTGATACGGTCATCGTCTCCACAACCAGGCTGATCGCCAACAAGCAAGCTTGGCAGGATGACTTCAAGCGCGAGAAGATCGAGAACATCTCTATCCTCCTGAAGGCCGCCATTGAGGCGCGCAGCAAGGTGGGGATGAAAATGAACGTCAAACGAGCGAATTTGGATTCGGTCCTCAAGGTCTTGCCGGCAGAGAAGAGTCCGACCGTCTCCGGTCTGGCCGACTCCGAGTATGTAGCCATTGAAGTGATCGTCGATGAGAAAGTGGAACGGGCCCTGGTTCCCGCACTGAAGAGGGCCGGGGCATCTGGAATCATTACTTACCCGCTGAACAAAGTCATTCACTGATGGATGGCCGTGGGGCGGCCGAGAGACCTTCAGGACCGCCGGG
>CAYNQP010000354.1:0-4675 GCA_964399325.1 uncultured Pirellulales bacterium | reverse complement strand
ACTAAAAACCATCACCAAGTGTCACTGGAGATGCTTGTAGCGTTGTAGTACTAGGTGCATTGTGTAGACCGATAGCGAGATTTACCCTGCTGTCGTTCTTCTCCTGTAGACTGTTGTGTAACATGAACAGCGGCACGGCCCTGCTCGGGTGGCCTGAAAGCCCGCACGAATTGGCCAGTTCGTTGCATGTCCACGCTTGGTCGGACTCCGTCTTGAGTCGGGGTGGCTGGTCCTCACCGTTTGGAAACAGCTCCTTCAGTAGTTCGGTAGCCAGGCCGCAATTGGCAAGCTGGAAGTAGATCGGCATGCTCAATCGATCGTGATACAGGTTTTGCGCTTCGTCGAACCGGCCTGCGCTCACGAGGTGGTGGTAGAGCTCTATCACGGGGGCCAGATACTTGATCCTAACCACCTTCTCGGGCTTGGGGATCACCTGGAAGTACTCCACCGCCCGCTCATGGACTTTGTCCCGGGCAGTGAGGCTGTCGTACATGAACGAGCGCATGATGGGGTGAAAGTCGAAAAGCTCGCTCTTGTTGTCGTAGAGCAGGAAGCCGAGCCGTTGCAGTTCGCAGAGCGTCTCCCAGAGCTTGTCCTCGCCCATGCGGGCGAATAGAGTCTGGGCGGTCTCGAAACGGAAGCTGCTCCGCAAGACGGATACGGTGGTCGCGACTTTCTTCTCTAGAGCATTGAGCAACTCGAAGCTCTTATTGAGAATCTTTTGGAGTGCCTTGCGGTCGATCAGCTTGAGCTCGAATCCCGCGTTGATGTCCTTGCGTCTCTTTCTCTGGAGCGCCGTGCTGAACTGCTTGAGCATGAGCGGATGGAAGTCATAGACCTCCGCTGCCCGCTCCATTTCCGCCCGCGTGTCCTCAATGCCCTCATTCTTGAAGAACCGCACGGCATCCGGCCGTGAGAGCCCGGTCAGAGATTCGTGCTGCACGCCGGAGATGTCCTCCAGCGGCGTCGGAAAGAGCCTGGTCGCCATCAAGGTTATCGTCCTAGCGCTGGCCAGAGCCTTCAGGAACTTGCCCGCTTGGGGATGAACCGGCTCCCGCAGGCGTTTGTCCCACTCCTCTTGCTCGGCCTGCGGCCGGGACAGGCCTTTCTCCTGGATGTACATGGCGCTCATCCCGGCATAGCCCCGCAAAGCCCGCTCGAAGCCATCGAGGACCAGCAGGAAGCGATTCTCGTACAGAACGGAATTGAGCGTTTCCCATGCCCCGCTTGCGAGCGCTCCGCGTTCGACCATGACTTCCTTGGCTGTGATGTAGTAATAGAGCTGCTCGACGAAGCTCTCGAAGGGTCGCTCGTAGAAGGACCACCAGAAGACGCCATCCAACTCGGCCTGCTTGTCCAGGACCTCCTCGTGCAGCCAGACCCAGGTCAAGGCGCTCTTGCCCATCCCGCCGATAGCCTCCAGGACCAGCAGCGGCTCGGCGGCATTGTACAGCCAGTTCGAGAGCAGCGACTTTTCCGCCTGCCGCCCCGTGAAATGCTCGGGCAACGGGTACGGATGCGCGATATACGGCGTCGGCGCAATCGGAATCAGCCTGGCCCCCCGAGGCCACGTGCTTCCTTTGTTCGTCCGTCCCGTTCTTCTCGACCAGCAGCTTTCCCAGCAAGGCGGAGAGTTTCCTCTCAAAATCGGAGAGGCTGCCGAAGAAGGCCACAGCGCTCTTGTCTTTGACTATCTGCAGAAACGCATCAAGCGCGGGTTTCTTGTCGAATTTGCAGAACTTCGGTTTCCAGTCGAAGTCTTCATCGACAATGAAGCAAAGACACTCTTTGCCCTCGTCCCTGGCGAGTTCGTATTCCAGTTGGGTGATGGACTTGCACCGGGGTTTTGGGATAAAATCATAGCGATGCGCATAAATGCCAATGAATATGTCGCATTCCTTGATCTGCTCGTCGCAGACCTCTTCCGGCTCCTTCGGCTGGGCCATGAAGAACTCCATGGCCAGTGGGAGGCACTTGTACCGGTTGACCACGTCGACGGCCTTCTGGGGGTAGTCCTTCAGATCGATGTAGGTCGATGAGATGAAAACCTTCAGAGTCTCTTGCTTTCCGCTTGGTATTGCAGGAACCTCGCCTCCCGATTCAGCTTTGCTATCCGACCTTCACCCACGCGGCCCCGCAGGCCCGCCGTCTCAATGCACACCCATGATATCGGTTTTCCGCCCGCCCGGCAAGAAAGAAAACCAAGTAGGGCCGTGTGGCTGCCACACGATAGTCGTCATTCCTGCGCAGAGCCCGCCCTGAGCGCCGCTGAACGGGCCGGAATCCACGAACCTTCCGTTACGTCCTGGACCCTTGCCTGCGCAGGGGTGACAGAGTCAGGACTGAGCATTGGCGTGAGAGTGTTTGCGCCGGGCGGCAGCGGCAAACGGAGCCCGTTCGGCTGTCGGTCCGGGGGGCTGTGAAAAAAATTTGAAAATTCCCTTGATCCTCGAACCTTGCGGATGTATAGTTGTAATAGTCATAGTAGTACAAATACTGAGGTGGCCTATGCAATTTCGTATTGACAACGCATCGGACCGGCCCGTGTACCTGCAGATCATCGGCCAGGTCAAGCGGGACATCGCCCTCGGCCGGCTGGTCCGGGACGAAAGGCTCCCGACGGTTCGCCAGCTTGCCGGGCAGCTCGCGATCAATCCCAACACCATCGCCAAGGCCTTTCGCCAGCTCGAACAGGAGGGTATCATTGTCACCAAGGCCGGCGCGGGGGCCTTCGTCGCGAATCTGGACAGCAACTTGAGCCGGGCGGTCAGGAGAAGGCTCATCTGCGACGAGTTGGAACGGATCGTGGTCGAGGCCTTTCACATGCAGATCGACAAGGGCACACTCGCCAACTGGTTCAACAGCGCGATAGACAAGTTCAATCTTTCCGCCGGGAAGGAGAGGTAGCATGTCGGGCAACGTGATCGAAGTTCAAGACCTGGTCAAGTACTACGATGGGCGGTGCGTGCTGGACGGCATCGACCTGAATGTGCCGCGCGGCTGCATCTACGGCCTGCTGGGTCGTAACGGGTGCGGCAAGACGACCACCATCCGGATTCTGTTGGGTCTGGAGCCGCCCACCCGAGGCGGGACAACTCTCCTGGGACAGGACTCTACGAGTCTTTCGTCCAAGACGCGCGGCCGGATCGGCTACGTCGCGGAGGGACACAACCTGATCCAGAACTACAAGGTCCGGCGGATCATCGGCCTGTGCAAGGGTCTGGCGCTCCACTGGAACGGGGAGTTCTTCGGCCGTCTCATAGAGACCTTCCGGCTGCCGATGGACCGCCGGGTCAAGGAGCTTTCCGCCGGTATGCGGGCCGAGCTCAACCTGGCCTTGGCGATGGCGGTCGATCCGGAGTTGCTCATTCTCGACGATCCGACGCTGGGCCTCGACACCGTTGCCCGTCGGCAGTTTCTGGAACTGGCCATCGACCTGATCCAGCAGGAGAATCGGACGATTCTCTTCAGCTCGCACATCCTCAGTGACGTCGAGCGTATCGCCGACCGCATCGGCATTATTGTGGCGGGCCGGCTGGTGGTGGATTGCGAGCTCCAGGAGCTCAAGGATCGCGTCAAGAAGTTTCAGGTCCTGTTCGTCGGCGAGGCGCCGCAGGATATGTACATCACCGAAATCGTCAACCGGCGCATACAGGGCCGCGAGATGGTGCTCACCGTCGCCAACTGGAACGCGCAGAAGCGGGCGATTCTCGAAACTTTCAAGCCGGTCAGTTGCACGGAACTGCCTATGAGCCTGGAAGACATCTTCATCGAGTGCACCCGGCCTTCAACGGCCCCCGTCGTGCAGAAGAGAGAGGTTTGATATGCGTGCCATACTGATTCTCGTCAAGCGGGAGATCATCGATCACATCGCGTATTTCGTCGGCGCCGCCATCGCGTCGGGCCTCATCATCGCGTTGATGGCCACGATAGTCCTGAATTTGGAGTACGATTCCCGTAACGTGGGGATAGACGTATTTGCCGGCGTGTTCCCTGCGATGTTGTTTGTTGTGGCGGGTTTGTGCGCGCTGGGCGTGGCGCAGATGTATGCCGATCGCAACCGCAACATCTCCGCCTTTCTCATGGCGCTGCCGGTGACGCGCGGGCAGATATTTGCGGCCCGCGTCCTGGCGGGTCTGCTGGCGGTGCTAGTGCTTGTCTTGCCGTTGGGGGTGGCCGGAGCGGTGCTCATGGACCTGCGGGCAGGCGAGGTGCCGCTGTATCGCGGTCTCGTGGGTAGTGTGTTCTGGGGGATTCTGCCGATGGGTCTGGCCTGTTACAGTGTCGGGCTCTACGCCGGCTGGAATCGGCGGTCGCTGGCGCCTACGTTGGGGGTGTTGCCCGTGGTGGTGCTTATCCCGATGTTGATTGTGATCAAGGGGTTCGGCGTCGAACTTGTCGCGCTCCTTTCGCTCTTCATTGTTTCCTGCCTGGCCGCTACGTGGTGCAGGTTCTTCTCTTCGTCGCTTTAGGAGCATATAGCCATGAGGACTTCTGCGAGCAACCTTATCAAGGTCCTGACGACGGGATTCATGGTCCTGCTGCTCTTTGCCGTCGTTTTGTTCTGCGGCCGCTTCATCGCCGAGCAGCGCCTGGCGGTCGGGATGCCGGAGGATGGGACGCAGGTAGAAATCTCGCCTTCGGGGCTGTTGCCCGACGCCGTCGAGTACGACCC
>CAYNQP010000353.1:0-4715 GCA_964399325.1 uncultured Pirellulales bacterium | reverse complement strand
GGCTTCGACGAAGTCACCGACCCGGATCGGCTTGAAAATGAGCATCAGAACGCCCGCAGCGAAGTTGGCCAGCGAGCCTTGCAGGGCCAGGCCAACAGCGAGGCCGGCGGCGCCCAGAACGGCGATCACCGAGGCCGTCTGCACCCCCATCTTCGCCAGGGCCGCGATGACGACGAAGACCAGCAGGCCGACATAGCAAAGGTCTTTGATGAAACGCACGAGCGTGTCGTCGAGCTTGGCTTTGGCCATCGCTTTTCCGGCAAGGTTCGACAGCAGCCTAGCCACCCAGCGCCCGACGAGGAAGATGATTATCGCGCCGAGGATCTTCAGACCGTATTCCGCCAGGTAGGTGTAGATACGCGTCCAGACCTGCTGCACGGTGTCCATGTTGACTTTGGTCAGGTCTATGGCTTCGCCGGGACCGGTGTTGGGATCCCCTCCTGCCGCCGCGTGTGCTGCGGCGGCGCCGACCTGCATCACAAGGAACAAGATCAGTCCCACCTTTCCGATAAGCGCTCTGCAGGTCCTCATCGTGCATCCTTTCACATCCATATTCCTTTTCTCTGCGGCCATGCCACCGACGGCATGTCGCTGGCGAGTTCCAGTTTGCGGCAATCTACCCACTGCGTTCAGTATGAGCCGGAATGACGGTTGAGCAGCATCCGCACACATTCTACCTGACGCCCAAGTGCGATTTGTTTCTTCCCCTTTCCATCAGGCCCGCAGGCTCCGGAACCTGCGGTGGGAATTATAGTACCGTCCTTGGCGGTGACAGGTTCCCTAATTCCGGCTGTTTTTCCGCAGAGGCAGATTCCCGTTCGACCCGCGGCGCAGAGCCGCCTTCCGAGAGCCGGCGTAGAAGACACCGCGGGAATGCGGTCGCGGCGGTTTCCTGAGGCCGAAGGACTTGCTCATGGCATGCGACAATAATAAGGGTTTCTATTCTCGCCTCCACTTCTTATAATATGCTGTCGTTTTTATGAGGGTGCCCATGAGGCGTAGTGCTGAAAACCTGACAGATGCCGAGCTTCTTCAGAGCTACATGAACGGCGACGAGTCCGCTTTTCGCGAGATCGTCGGCCGCTACAAGAACAGTCTCTACGCATTCTTGAAGCAGTTTCTCAATCGAATGGATCTCGTGGAAGACGTTTTTCAGGAGACGTTCCTGCAGCTTTTCACCAGCCGCCAGAGCTTCGATCCGAGCCGGCCCCTGAGACCTTGGCTGTTTACGATTGCGGCGAACAAGGCTAAGGACGCCCTGCGAAAGGCCCAGCGGACCAGCGCTGTGCCCATCGGGACGATCTCGGAATCGCAGGAGATGTCGTTTGACGATATGCTGGACTCTCTCAGCTCCGATAATAGGCCGCCTTACGAGGAGTTGGAGAGGGGCGAGACGGCTGCCCGGGTCAATGATGTCATGGCCGACATGCCCGAGAGCCTGCGTGAGATACTGACAATGGCCTACTTTAGCAAATTTTCCTATAAACAAATGGCCGAGATGCTCAGTATACCTATCGGGACCGTCAAGAGCAGACTGCACACAGCCGTGGCCCGATTCGCCAAAGATTGGAAAGCATCAGTAGGGAGCAACGAGGTCAAATGACGCCGCTCAACAGTCAGCAGAAGCAACTGCTGTTTGACTACTCTTTGGGGCTCACATCCGAACACGAGAACCCCGAGGCAAAGCGCCTGCTCGCCTCCAGCCGGGAAGCCTCAGGAATCCATCAAGCCATCAGGGTAGCACTCTCACCCCTCGATTCTCTCGAACCGGAGATTTGCCCGGATGATCTGGCGGAGCGAACCATCGGTCGTCTGCAGGAAAGAGCTCAGGCCACATCCGGCGAGGATCGACTGGAAGAGTTGCTGGCCACCCAAAGCACGGGCCCGTCGGTCGTCAAAGTCCCTTTCTGGCGCAATTGGGGGGATATCGCTGCCGTAGCGGCCGTGGTCGTCCTGTTTGTGGGGGTTTTGCTTCCGACCCTGGGGTACGCCCGCCAGAAGTACTGGCAGAGCCGTTGCCAGGCGCAACTGGGGGGCATCCATGAGGGGCTGGCCAACTACGTCTCCGACCACGACGGGCAGATGCCCAGCGCGGCGATGGATCCAGGCTCACCCTGGTGGAAAGTGGGATATCAGGGTGCGGAGAACCACTCCAACACGCGCCGCGCATGGCAGTTGGTCCAGCAGGGCTATGTACCGCTGGAGAGGTTTGTCTGTGCCGGCAGAAGGGAGAGCCGCAACCTACGTTTCGACACGGTCAAGATCGAGAATTACAACGACTTTCCGGGTCGGGCATACATCCACTATAGCATCCGTCTTGGATGCCCGCAGTCTCAGAACCAGGGACTAACCCAGAGAAGGGTCATATTTGCCGACCTCAATCCGATCTCCGAGAAGCTGCCCGCGACCTACACCGAGCCTTTCCGGTTGCGGCTGAGCCCGGACCTGATGACCTCCAACAGCGAGAACCATAACCGCCGTGGGCAGAACGTGCTGTACTGCGATGGTTCGGTCGAGTTTCTACGAGAGCGTCACACCAGCCTCTCCGACGACGATTTCTACACGCTCGCCGAAATGTCCGACGGTTGCGAAGTCACCGGCTGTGAGGTCCCTTCCTGCGAGACAGACGCATTTCTCGTCCCGTAGCGACCCGCACTGCGATCTGACGCGGGTCCGCATTCTTTAGCTTTTGCGTAGGTTCTCGACGCCTATCCGGGCGTTTCGCTTGAGCCGTTCCAGTCCCAGTCTGGAGAGGGGAGAATCGGCGAATCCCGCTGCAAAGGACTCGGATGTCAGTTCCAGAATTCGCAGCAAATCCAGGCTCTTCCTGTCGGGATGAAATCTGAACTGCCCGTTCGCGCACGCCGTGGCGGCGTGACGATAGGGACACGCCAGCACGCATTCGTCGCAGCCGAAGAGCCGGTCGCCGATTCGTGCTGCCAACTCGGGCTCTATCGCGTCCTTGTGCTCCGTTGTCAGATAGCTGATACACCGGCTCGCGTCGAACCGGCCGTCGGCCCGTAATGCGCCGGTGGGGCACGCTCGGACACAGCGGTCGCAACCAATACACATTCCCGCTGTAGAGACGCAATATCTTGCGTCTTCATCGGTTTGGAGCCTGGCGGTCGTAACGAGTTCGCCGAGAAGAACCTGGGGGCCGAGCGTCGGATGGATGAGCATGTGGTTCTTGCCGATGAATCCCAGGCCCGCGCGCACAGCCAGGGCGCGCTCGGCCAACGGAACCGAATCCACGCAGACCTTGAAACGCGCTGCCCCGTCGGTCCGCTCGCGGACGAAGACCGCCAACTCGTGCAGAAGAGGTTTCATGAAATCGTGGTAGTCATCGTAGCAGGCGTAGTGAGCCACTCTGCCGAATGGCCCGCCGGGAGCATTATCCTTCACGCTGCCGTCCGGCGGCTTGTAGTTCAGGGCGACAATCACGACGGACTGCGCCCCGGCCAGCAATTCGCCCGGATTGGTGCGTTTCTCGATGTTGCGGTGCATGTACTGCATCTGACCGGCGAAGCCCGAGTCGAGCCACGCCCGAAAGTGCCCGACCTGCGCCGGATCGATAGGCGAGGCGTCTGTAATCCCCACGGCATCGAAGCCAAGCTGAAGCGCCCTATCCTTAATCTCCTGTTCGAGGCCCATGGGAGCAATTATACTGCGCTCCGGCTTGAATTCGAGCACGATGGTGTACGCAGGCAAAAACGGAGGTCTCTTGTGGTCCGCAGAAACAGAGCTGGTGTCGCAGTGACTACCATCTTCCTGTCCATTGCGGTGCTCTCGACCACGGTGTGGGGGAAAGCCGTTGTGATGTGGGATTTCGCCGAGGGCTTGCACGGCTGGATCGGCAATCAGTTCGTTGAAGACCTGCGTGTCTCGGCAGAGGGACTTGGCTTTGTCTCGGCCGGGGTCGATCCCTGGATTGAAGGCCCCGCTATCGATCTGTCTGGGCAGGGTCTGACGAGAGTCACCGTGACGATGAAGTCAACCGCCCATGCCGGGGGAGAGCTTTTCTACGGCCGGCACTTCGAGGCGGGTCGCTCCGTGCGCTTCACGGTGCAGAACGACGGACAGTGGCATGATTACTCGTTGATGATAGCGGAGCCTCTGGGTTTGGGCGTACGCCTGCGGCTCGATCCCGCCGCCGGTCCCGGTCGGATCGTTGTTCGATCCATCCGCGTCGAGTCGCTGCCGCGAATTGCCTCACCCCCACTGAAGAAACCAAAGAGGCCGGACTCGGCCGCAGGGCAGGGCCTTTCAGTGACCTCCAGTGAACTGGTCGTCGATCATTCGCGGAATGCTTGGGCCGACTTCACGGTCAAAGTCAGCGGCAGAGAGATGGCTGCGGGTTACCAGGCCGAACAGATCGGCCTGCTGCTCAACGACACGCCGGAATGGCTGCATCTCGACGAAGTCCGTAGAGACGCAATATCTTGTGTCTCCACACCCGATGGCGCCATCCTGTGCCAAGCGACTCTGACCGATAGCCAAGGCGGCCGCTGGCAGGTCACGCGGCGCTTCGCTGCCGGAACAGCCGCCGGCACCGTCGTTGTCGAAACACAGTTTACGGTGGATCGGGACCGCGAGGTTGTCCATCTGCCCTGGCTGACGATTTTCCCAGGACTGGGCACCTTTGGCGCGCGCAAAACACAGGGGCTGTTCGCGGGTCTGGAGTATCTTGCCGATGAGCCCAGCAGCAGCGAGGCGGA
>CAYNQP010000352.1:0-4719 GCA_964399325.1 uncultured Pirellulales bacterium | reverse complement strand
CCACCAGGTCGTTTCGGGCAACAGCCCGTCGAGATGTGACCCCGTGTGCCCTCCAGGGGCTATCCCCGTAGCGCCAGTCCGTGCCCAGCGGTTCCCACGTGACGAGGTCCTTGGATCGCCACAGGCGGATGCCGTTTTCATTGTTGTAGCCCCAGAACGGCTCGCTCGTCCCGGTCAGATACCAGCCATTGGGACCCCGGCAGATCGACGGATCGCGCAGCGGCGTATCGAACAACTTGCGCAAACCCGCCGGCTTCGAAACACTCTGCTTGGCGCCGACGGCGTCGCCGGACGTCACGGAATCATCCCCACCGACAACGACAGTGCTCAGCAGCAGAAGAAGACAGACGCGACACGTAAGGCGACCCATATCTTGTTCCCCGCCAGAAACAACCTTGTAATGAGGATTCGGAAGAGTCCTTGAGCAACGCGCGTTTTGTCATCCTGAGGCCAAGCCGAAGGATTTGGCCGTCGCAGAAGAGGACACTCGTGCTCTCGACCCAGATCCTTCATTACGCTGCGCTCCATTCAGGATGACAAGACGGAGCCAGCGAGCTGATCCTGATCCGTATAAGCCATATCGCTCGGGAGCGACAGCCGCCATTATCCCGAACCGGAAGCCCAATTCAAGGTCGAAATGTGCCGATCGCTCCCGCAGAGATGCCCCCTCGAATCCCCGGGCGAACATGTGTGACACGCCCGCCGGACGACACGCAGGAGTTGGTTGTCTGAAAGGCTGTAGGAAGCACCAGAGAACACGGAACCGACGCATCCTTCCAAAGTCAATCGCGCCACAATGGGCCGCCTTGTTGCCCTGGCTTCCGGTTGGGAAGACCGCCAGAAGGCTCCACTATTTCCCGGCGATCACAATTGCAGCCTTGAACGGTACTCCACACACGCGGCTTCTAATGATGGGGGGGAAGGTTGCCTCAGCGCTTGCTGCTGGCACATCCCGTAGAGGCACTCTACATGTTGCTGGCAGTGGCGCTCGCGGTTGAGACGCGGGTATCTGTCACTCTCGTTGACAGTCTGTCCGTCCAGATATGCGAACCACGTCTCGATGTTTCGGGCTGGGACGAGGATCGCGACTCGTTCATCCCTCCGGCGTCGTTCGCCACCTGCTTTGACGCAGGCATTCTCAAGCTGTTCTATTTGCTCAGCAGCCTTTCTCTCGTCGGCATCGATGATCGCAATCAATGCCAACTCAATCTTGTGCTTCCGTCTGCGGTACTCCGCAAGCTCTTTCGGGAATCGCTCCTGGACGAACTGCTCACCCGCCCCACGACCTTTCGGGCCGATCTCGACCCGTTGCACCCTGAAGCTCCTGCTCGCTCGCTTCAAGAATCTCCGCGCGAATACCTCGTGCTGCCGGTCTTCACATAGGACAACTACTTGGACTGTGCGGCTCACTGCTCCCACCCCCTCGCGATGACCTCAGATAGCTTCAGTCCTCCCTCGACCGCCATCTCCCGGGACGGGCGTACCGTCGTTGCCGCCGAGCTTTCTCGCCTCAGGATGATCCCGCGGTCGCTGGCCAGATAGTCGATCAGCTCCGGATGGTGAGAACATAGTACTGCTTGGGGCACCTGCTCTCCGCAGGCATCTGCTAGCTCGATCAGCCACGGCTGAATCTCCGCCAGCGCGACATAGTTGTCGGGCTCGTCGAGCCACAGCGTGTATCCCTGCCCTGCGGTGAGCCGAATTAACGAATACAGAGCGATCAAAGCCCGCTGGCCATCAGAGATCTCATCGAATCGCAGTTCGTACCGCTCGCGATGCTGATTGAACATGACCATCAGGGCCCGTGTATCCAATCCGACTTTCTCCATCCGAATACCGCTAAAACCATCGATCACGTCCTGGAGCGCCTTGACAAACTCAGGTACCAGTTCCTGTCGCTCCAGCAGCACGTGCCGGTACCACGCAGCGAAGTTGCGGGCGTCCCGGTGCAGGACCGTGTCTTCAGTTGTTGACTCCGTCTCGAAGCTGGCGGGATACAGACCGCATACAATCACCCTTCGCATGAAGTCAAGGAACTTCGTGAGCTTCGTGTTGTCTGGTCGCGGCGGCACGCGTGCCAGTGCCGACTCTGACCAGTCCGCGCCAAACGTCGGCCCCTGTGAGTGATTGTCTCGGAACAGATGTACCTCGCCACGCTCAAAACAGAACAGTGGTTTGCCTCTAAGTTCCAGTGATTCTAACGCGATCCGGGCCTTGCGAGTTGACCGTTCGTGTTCGACTTCCAGCCGATAGCGGAACTCATCCTCGTCAAGAACTGCGTCGACTTCGAATACCTGGGTATCACGATTCTGCCAGCGAGTCAGCGTCGGCGCTGCAAAAGTGGTTTTGTCCGAGACCTTTGCCACGCCGGCGAGCACTTGGCGCATAGCGAATATCACATTCAGCACGAAGTCTTGCCCACGCCATTGGGCCCGAGTAGCAACGTCAGGTCCTGAAGAGGAAGCTCGAAGTTCACCAGGCACTTGTAGTTGTCGACGTAGAGACGCTTGATCATCGCAATGTCCTTTCTGAACACTGGTTCGCATCTTGTGACTGCTCGTTTTGTCTTGCCTGGAAGCCTGGGTTCAGACCTATGCCTTTCCACATTGCCTCCCGGTTCGATTGGATCTCCGTCCCGGGCCTTTTCTGCGTCCCGTGAGCGCACATGTATATCCGCACCCAGTATCCCATTGTAGGAGCAGGTCGGTGGAAAGGCAAACGAGAAACCATGCGGAGTGCCAGGGGTGTGTGAGGAGAAATCCTGGCGGGGCCTATGCGGTCGCTCGCTAGGCTTTCCAGTAGGTACTCCACAAGCCGCTGTGGTAAACGCAGGCCAAGGCCATCATCGCTTCGGCGTTGGCCTTGTCCCACCTCATGCCGGGTCCTTTGAGCCGGGCGGTCAGCCTGCCGCAGAGCGACTCGGTGGGGCCGGAACCACAGTCATAGCCCAACTGGCGGAACGTCGGGTAATCCGTCATCGCCACCCGCTTGCCGACAAAGTCTCGCAGAGACTTCAACGCCTCGTGCTTCGGGCCACGCCGATGACGCCGCACGTACGGACCCAGTCGATGCAGCAGCACCAGAGAGCCCTGCTCCCACACGCAGCCCATCATCTCCTCTCGCCATTGCTGGGCCTTCTTCGTGCCCTCTCCGTAGAGCGTGTGGCTGGCCTCGACCACATGGTCCCGCAAGTGGTAGTAGTCCAGGATATGCTCGTCCAGCAGTGGCAATTGCCGGCGGTATTGGTGGGCAATCCACTCGGCGCCATCGGACAGAGCGTACTTGACTTTCGCCTGGGCCAAGCGAAGACGCCGGGCCTCTCGACGCATCAGGCGACCGAGGGCTTCGTGGTTGCCTGAGGTGGCCACGACGTGACAGTGGGACTTGTCCGGATCATAGAACGTCAGCACCTTGAACTCTTTGTAAGATCCATCGCTGCCCTGCCGGGGCCGGCCCACCCTGGCCATCGAGGATCGCCCCTGCTTGATCCGCTTCGTCGATTCGGTTTCGCGACGCTTCTGCTTCTGCGTTTCGGTCACCCGTGGGACCATCACGCCGTCGGCCCCCGTGATCACGGTCTGGGCGGTACTCTCGGCCGCCGTAAAGGCCGGCCGCAACGCCCCCTTTCGCTGGGCCGTCATCACCGCCTGCCCTTGGTTTTCCACCATCTCCCGGACACTACGCCCCGCCAGGGACAACTGCGCCGTTCGTTGCAGGTTGTCGCTGGCGACCGCGAAGGAGCAATGCAGGGCCTCACGACAGCCCATCTCCCGAACGCCGGGACTGAAGCGATGTTCCGTCAAGCCCAACCACTGATCGGTCGGGACGACGGTCCCGCTTTGCGCCGACCAGTAGACCGTCCTGCGTACGGACAGACGCCCGTTAACCGTCAGATGGCTGGTCTGCTGCCGGCCCTTGTTCTTCAGTCCTGCGGGCCGAGGGGGAAAAAGCCTCCTGCTTGTTCTGCAGGAGGCGGATCGCCGTGGCATACATCCGTTCGCGAAACTCGGCGTTGGCATCACGAACCAGTTCTTCCGTGTCCGCAATGATGTGCCCATCTTTCGCGGCGTTCATCGCTTCGGCTACCTCTTGCGTCAGTCGGTCGAAATCCGCCGCCATGGCCCGCTTCAGGTCTTCTACGCTAATCCGTTTACCTTCCATAACTCAATCTCCTTTAGGGTAAGGTTCATAAGTCACTATAAGTAAACGAATAACACCGCGCCAGAAAAGAATCTCGCACACTGCCAGGGTCGCGGACCTTTGGATCCCCGCCAGCCAGGGGCGTCTCCTTGTTCTTTCCGGTTCTATTCTTTCCTTTCGGCGTAGAACGCGCCTGTGATATCTGGCTCTTTGCTCCACTGGCCGTTAGTGATCTTCGGTCACGTAGGCTGGGCACTGCCCACCGACGTCCTGCGATCATCCTTTCCTCAAATCAACCAGCGATGGCCCCAGGATTACACTCCTGGTTCCGTATCTACGACCGGCATGTCCTCTGGGTCGGGGAAGCAATCATACGGTGGGTTCTCAGCCCATGTGGAACCTGAAATCCCGTTGGATTCATTGGACGACAATCTCTTGACCGTCCTGACCGGCGGCCTTAATCACGCCGCTATCGGTAACAAGCTCGACTTGTACATTACGTGTGGGGCGTGTCATCTCTCCCTCTTGGCTGGCGACTTTGACAATCACCTTATCGCCTTGTCTGTGCGCCTCATACTC
>CAYNQP010000351.1:0-4726 GCA_964399325.1 uncultured Pirellulales bacterium | reverse complement strand
GACCGGCCGCGTTCGCCCGAGGCGATTGAGGGATTCTGTCGCTACGCCGAGTTTGTCGTGCGCCACTTCGGCAGGGATGTGCGTCTCTACGAGATCTGGAACGAGTGGGACATTGGCATCGGCCTGCCCACGCGCCACAACAAGGGGGGCTCGGCGGAAGACTACGCCAGGTTGCTCAAAGCCGTCTATCGGCGCATCAAGGCGGCCGACCCCGATGTCACCGTCATTGCCGGCGCCTCCACCAGCGGGGCCGTTAGGACCGGTTGGCTCGAAGGCATCGTCAAGCTCGGCGCACTGGACTCCTGCGACGCCATTTCGATCCATAGCTACAACTACAGCGACAAGTTTCCCGAGCGCGGGCCCGAGGCCTGTTCGGCGTGGATGACGAGCGTGCAGCAGATGCTCCGGAAATACCATGGCGGGCAAGATGTTCCGTTCTACGTCACGGAGATGGGATGGCCCACCCACGTCGGCAGAGTGGGCACGGAGCCGCCGTTGTCCGCGTCGTATCTGGCCCGGCTCTATCTGCTCGCGCGTACGTCGGAATCCTTCCGAGGGTTATGGTGGTATGATTTTCAGGATGATGGCTGGGATGCTGAGCACAACGAGGACAATTTCGGCCTGGTGCGGCCCGATCTGACCCCCAAGCCGGGCTACTATGTCGTGACGGATGTCTCGCAGCTCGTGAGCAAGGGGCAATACGCCGGACGCATGGCGACCGACGATGAACACCTACAGATCTTGCGTTTTACGCGCGAGGGGCGTGACTACTGGACCGTGTGGTCCGACGACGACCAGGACCGGCAAGTCGTATTAGAGACGCAGTTCCCCGACCGGTTCTTCATGATGCGATCGTTGGGACACGATCCCTATCTGTCGGAATGGGGCTATCGGGACTGGACCGCCGGCGGGGCCGCGTTTGTCCCGAATCGGCTTTCGTTCGTGGCGGGCCATCGCCCCTTCATGATCAGCGGCGATCTTTCCGGCGTCTCCGTGGTGCAGATCGTCCCTCGACCCCGCGCCGTCAGCCAGACCGAAGAACGATGACATCAACATCCCACAATTTGAGGATGGACATGGACATGTGCTACCCAAGACCACGTAGAAGCACCACGACGTTCGTTGTCGCCATCAGCACGTTGGCTATCGTCTTTTCCGGTTCTCCCACAGCGGCAGAGCAGGCGGGGCGGTTCAAGCTGGGCCAGTTGTACCCGCTGGAGAACGTGCAGAAGGTTCTTGTGGTGCGGGAGCAGTGGCATCCCTGGCCCAAGTGGAATGAAAGGCAGGCGTGGGAAGCCCTGCCGGCGGAGGTCCGCGCGGACCTGATCGCCAATGGCGAGAAGTACCTGGGTTATGATTGGCCCAGTCTGCCGGCCGTGTTGTTTCTGGGGTTCGCTCGCAACGGCAACCGCAGTCGCTACGAGCGGGCGCACTTCGACCGCCGGATCGCGCTGACGCAACTCGTGGTCGCCGAGTGCGTCGAGGGCAAAGGGCGCTTCCTTGACGATATCGCCAACGGCGTCTGGGCGATGTGCGAGGAATCGTTCTGGGGCGTGCCCGCCCACGTCGGGGCGCAGAAGGCCGGGTCCGGATTGCCCGACGCCGAGGAGCCCATCGTGGCATTGTTTGTCGCCGAGACGGGGGCCTCTCTGGCGTGGACCAGCTATCTGTTGGGCGATCAGCTTGACACCGTCTCCCCGCTGATTCGCAAACGCATTGCCCTGGAGACGGACCGTCGCATCCTGACTCCGTGCCTGGAGCGGGATAACTTCGGCTGGATGGGCTTTGCCGGCGGGCGGGTCAACAACTGGAATCCCTGGTGCCACTCGAACTGGCTGGCCGCGGCCCTGCTGGTCGAGCCGGACGAGGCCAGGCGTGCTGCGGCGGTGGCGAAGATCATCCGCAGCCTCGACTACTTCCTCGATGCCTACGATGACGATGGCGGCTGCGACGAGGGCCCGGGCTATTGGTCGCGCGCCGGCGCCTCGCTGTTCGACTGTCTCGAACTGCTCGACAGCGCCACGGATGGGGCCATCAATGTCTACGACCGGCCTCTGGTCAAGGAGATCGGCCGGTACATCTATCGCGTCCACATCGCCGGTCGCTATTTCGTGAATTTCGCCGATGCTTCCGCGATCAACGGCATCCCGGCAGAGCTTGTCTATCGCTACGGCAAGCGCATCGGCGACGAGCGGCTCATGGCGTTCGGGGCTTCTGACTTCGCCCGCTCGGGCGGTGAGGACTCGGCGTTCGAAGGCAGTCGTGCCGCCTCGCTCGGGCGCTACCTGCCCGAGATCTTCAACGTACACGGGTTGGCCGTGGCGGAGGCCAAGCCGCCCCTGGTCCGTGATGTCTGGATGGACGGGATTCAGGTCATGGCGGCCCGCGACCGGGAAGGAAGCACGCAGGGATTGTATGTCGCAGCCAAAGGTGGGCACAACGCCGAGAGCCACAACCACAACGACGTCGGCAATTTCATCGTCTACCAGAATGGCCGGCCGGTCATCATCGATTTGGGCGTCGAGACCTACAGCCGCAAGACGTTCAGCTCGCAGCGTTACGAGATATGGACGATGCAGTCGGCCTACCACAACCTGCCGACCATCGACGGTGTAGTGCAATCACCTGGAGGACGCTACGCCGCCAGGGAGGTTGCCTATGAGGCCAACGACGAATTGGCTCGACTGCGGCTCGACATCGCCGGCGCGTATCCCCAACAGGCCCATCTGAAATCGTGGGTCCGCACCATTGGTCTCCATCGGGGCCGCGATGTCACCATCACCGAAGACTACGCGCTCGCCCAGCCGGCGCAGGAGATCACACTGAGCCTGATGACGCCATACAAGGCGACGATTGCCACGCCGGGCCGACTGCTCTTGCAGGCAGCAGACTCGGCTGAGGTCGGCGTCTCTATGGGCGTGCTGTACGATGACGAGGTGCTGACGCCCAGCATCGAGACTATCCTTGTCACGGATGGCCGGCTCCGGCGGGTCTGGGGCGAGCAGGTGACACGCGTTCTGCTGAAGGCCGAGAAGCCCGCCTTGCAGGATACGTGGACGTTCCGGATCGTGCCGCAAGGGGCTCCGGAGCACGATTGATGCGGCCATTCACACTCTTGATCAAACCGTCCGGCTCCGACTGCAACGTTGATTGCACATACTGCTTCTACAAGTGCCGCGCGCCGGAAATCGGTCAGGGCCGCCAGCGCATGAGTGATGCCGTTTTGAACAGGCTGGTCAAGGACTACATGACGCTACGTTTTCCGCTGTCGGGTTTTGCCTGGCAAGGGGGCGAGCCCACGCTCATGGGTCTGGATTTCTATCGGCGCGTCGTGGCGTTGCAGAAAGAGCACGGCGCACCGGGCCAAGAGGTGGGCAACTCGCTTCAGACCAATGCGATCCTGCTCGACGATGAATGGTGTCGGTTTCTGCAGGAGAGCAAGTTCCTCGTCGGCATCAGCATCGACGGGCCCAAGGCGTTGCACGACCACTATCGGCTCGACCTGGGCGGTCACGGCACGTTCGACCGGGTCGTGCGCGCTATCGAAGGCTGCCAGAAGCACGATGTCGAATTCAATACCCTGACGCTCATCAACAATCTCACCGCCGATCATCCGGATGAGATATTCGATTTCCTCATCGGTCTGGGTGTACACTACATGCAGTTCATTCCTTGTGTGGGAACGGGCCCGCAAACCGGGCAGGTTGCGGATTTCTCCGTCTCGCCCGAGCAGTACGGGCGGTTCTTGTGCCGGGTCTTCGACCGCTGGATGGAATTTGGCCCGGACAAGCTCAGCATCCGCGACTTCGATTCGATCTTGAGCTACTGCATCGAAGGCCGTCACTCGATCTGCACGTTCGACAGGCAGTGCAGTCAGTACGTTGTCATCGAGCACACGGGCGACGTTTTTCCGTGCGATTTCTTTGTCGATCCGCAATGGCGTTTGGGCAACATCTTGGAGACGCCCATTGAGAAGCTGGCCGGTTGTGCGGCCAAGCGGGCCTTCGCACGCAAGAAACAGAACCTCTGCAACAAGTGCCTGGTGTGCCGGCACCTGGCTGTGTGCCGGGGCGGCTGCATGAAGGATCGCGCGCCCTTTGACCAGGATAACCACGGTCGTGAGAGCTACTTCTGCGAAAGCTACCGACAGTTTTTCGATTACGCGATGCCCGGCTTCATGGAGGTCGCGGCGCAAGTTCGATGCGGCGCCCTTGTCAGACCCGAGCGGCTGGTCTAGGATACCAGCGCATCGCCGCTACCATGCAAGAGCACTATTGCCGGGGCTACGTCTCGCTTGAATTCAAGGGTAACGAGGACTACAAGACCGCCATCCCCAAAAGCCTGGCGGTGCTCCGCGAGGCTTTCTCACGTTCCTGAGGCTACGGTGCCCGGCCCTCGTGAACATACCCACATCGCTGCCCGGAAGAATGGGGTGTACGACAAGATTGTGGAACATGCGTGGCAGCCTCAAGGCGCAGCGTAGCGAAGCTTTGAGGATGGGTGAATGGGTTGACCGACAGACCGCGAGAACCCCTTGCCAATAGAACCATCCCCAAGTCCTTCAGACTTGAGGATGCCAAGCACTGTGCGACTCCTGGGAATTGCCATTTTCTTGTCATGCACCCGAAAAATGTGTCGAAAAAGTCCTTGGGGGTGTGGCAGTATGGTATAATACGGATTCGGGAAAATTCGCGCGCGTCTTGTCATCCTGAACGGAGCGTAGCGC
>CAYNQP010000350.1:0-4728 GCA_964399325.1 uncultured Pirellulales bacterium | reverse complement strand
TGGCAAAGACCTCATTCGGGTCCAGGGTGCGTCCGTATGGGCTGTCATCTATGGCGTTCGCATCGAGCTGGGCGAACGCTGCCGTGCGCGCCTGGAAATCCACCGTGAGCTGGAACTGTCCTTCGACCGCATAGGTCCAGTGGACACCGGCAATGCCGCCCGTCTGAACCAGCGTGCTCTGACCCGCAAGGAATACATACCGGTTCGCTTGGGGTTTAAGATTAGGATCACCTCCACCTGTGTCTTGGGCCCGCGTGGGCAAGCAGACAAGGCACACGGCGATAAGTACAGGAATCGTCCGCAGGATTTGGGCATGTCTCGTGACCGTCATAATTCGACCTCCTCCCCCCCCTTGTACGAACAAGATTGCACTGGAAGGACATCGGTTCCGTAATGACCGATACGTAGTATAACACACCGAGGCCGTTGGCGTCAATCTCGGGCGAGCGAAAAGGCTCCTGTCCCGCCTGAAGGCGTCAAATCGGCGATTCCAACCGGTAGTGGCCGGAGCCGGTCCTGAAGATGGCGCCGGGCTCAACATCCCCAGCCGAGGGCGGCTGGGCACCATACAGATATCCATTAGGGCAGGGGGGCTTCGAACCGGTAGTGGCCGGAACCGATTCTGAAGACGGCGTTGTTGCCCTCGGTGCCGATGAAGGTCACGCCCTTGGCGCGGGCGGGGGCCTTGCCGCCTTCGGTGACGCGCTCGATGTCGGCGGTCGGGACATAGACAGTCGCGTCGGTGTTGGCCGGGATGGTGACATCCAGCACGAGGGTGGGTGTGCGCTCGCGGCTCGAATCGAGGTGGAGCAGGTCCCAGCCGGTGTTTTGGCGGCGGTTCTCGATCTTCCAGGCGGTGGCGATCCGGCCGCGGATCGAGTCATAACTGGCCTTGGCCCAGGAAAGCCGGCCATCGGGGCAGGGCCGGATGACGATGTGCTTGTACGCCGGACCGCTCGTGTCGATCCCGCCGATGGTCTTGAACATCCATTCGGCGACCGCACCGAAGGAGTAGTGCGCGAAGGAATTCATGCCCGGGTCCTGGAAGCCCTTCTCCGGCGTCCAGCCATCCCACCGCTCCCAGATGCTGGTGGCACCGTGCCTGATCGAGAAGCCCCAGGAGGGGAAGGTGTCGTTGTGGAACAGGTTGTAGGCCACTTCGGTCCGGCCGAAGCGGGTCAGCGTGGTCATCAGGTCTTTGGTGCCGACGAAGCCGGTGGAGAGATGCCAGTTGCGAGCCCGGATGTCGTTGACCAGATACTGGGCGACCTGATCCCGCTTCTCCGTGCCCAGCAGGTCGAAGGCCAGGGCCAGGACGTAGACGGTCTGCGTATCGCCTTTGATGCGCCCGTCGGGGGCCACGTAGGCGTCGTTGAAGGCCTTCTTGATATCGGCGAAGAGCTGGCGGTACTTCCGGGCGTCGGCCGGTTTGCCGAGGACCTCTGCCGCTTGCGCGACGAGGTTGGTGCTGTAGGCGAAGTAGGCGGTGGCCAGCACGTCCTTGGGCGTGTCGGCCTGGATGCTGAGCCAGTCGCCGTAGCCGGCGGCCGGACGCAACAAACCCTTCGTCGTGCCTTTGCAGTACTCGATCCACTTGGTCATGGCGTCGTAGTGCGCGCTCAAGACCTGCGTGTCGCCGTAGACTTGGTAGATAGTCCAGGGACAGATCACGCCGGCGTCGCCCCAGGCGGCGGTGCCACCCCCTTCGGCGACGATGCGCGGCGAGACGTCCGTGAACGCGCCGTTGGGAAGCTGTGCGTCTTCGACGTCCACCAGCCACTTGGTGAAGAACGCGGCCACGTCGCTGTTGTAGGTGGCGGTCCGCACGTAGATTTGGGCGTCGCCCATCCAGCCCAGCCGCTCGTCACGCTGCGGGCAGTCGGTCGGCACCTCGATGAAGTTGGCCCGCTGCGTCTGGCAGATGTTGTCATAGAGCGTGTTGGCCATCTCGTCCGAGCACTCGAACGTGCCGACGACCGGCGTGGCGCTGGTCAGCTCGATGCCTGTGATGGCGCCGAGACCGAGTTGGCCCGGATAGCCTGTCACTTCCACGTACTGGAAACCGTGGAAGGTGAAGCGGGGCTGCCAGACTTCCTTGCCTGCCCCGGTGCAGATGTAGGTATCAGTAGCCAGGGCGCCGCGCAGGTTGGTCGTGTAGATCGTGCCGTCCGGATTGAGCCGCTCGGCGAAGCGGAGCACGATCTTCTGTCCGGGCTCGGCGCCCGAGACCTTCAGTCGGGCAAAGCCGGCGAAGTTCGTTCCCATGTCGTAGACGTAGGCCCCCGGAGCCGGTTCGGTGATGCCTACGGGCCTGATGGTCTGGAACTCGCGCACCGGGACCCCGGGATGCGGATCGATCGGGACGGCGATGCGGGCGGTGACGTCAACCGGCGACCATGCGGAGTCGTCGAGGCCGGCCGTGCTCCAGCCGGGGATCTCGTTGCGGGCGTCGTAGGTCTCGCCCATGAGGAAATCGCCGGTGAGGATCGGCCCGGTCGCCGCCTTCCACGTGCCGTCGGTCGTGACGATCTTCGAGGTCCCGTCGGTGAATTCGATGTGTAACTGGGCGGCAAAGCGCGGGGCCTGGCCGTAATGGTCGCGGAGGCGGCCCCAGCCGATGTAGCCGCTGTACCAGCCGTCGGCCAGGATCGCGCCGACGGCGTTGAAGCCCTTCTTCAATCGGGTTGTGACATCGAAGGTGTTGTAGGGAACGCGGACGCGGTAATCCGTCCAGCCGGGAGCAAAATAGGCATCGTCGATACGCCGACCGTTGATGTGAAGCTCGTAGTTGCCCAGCGCGGAGGCAAAGATCGTGGCGCGTTTGACCGGCTTGTCCAGGACGAAACCTGTTCTCAGGAACTGCGCCGGGGGCAGAAACAGTCGGCCCGAGGTCACTTCCACCTGGCCCCAGGGGGCGACGCCGTAATCGCCGACGATCTTGACATGCTGCCAGGCGCCGGCGTCGAAGTCAACGTCGGTCCAGTTGGCCGGGCCTGCGTCCGACGCCAGCCAGGTTGCGTCTGAAGCGATGACCGAGGCCTGCCGGCCGGAAAACTCGAGCCTCAGCACGGCCAGGGCACCGGCCGGGTTGGCCGAATCGCCGACATTGGACGCTTCGATCGCCAGCACGTTCTTGCCGGGCCGGATGTGTTCCATGACGTCGATCACGGATGCCTGCTTGAAATTGTCCCCTTCACCGATTTGCCGGCCGTTCAGATACAGTTTGAAGTTGTTGTCCGCCGTGGCGGCGCAGAACGCAGACGCGACCTTGCGTTGCCCCGGGACGGTGAACTCCTTGCGGAAATACTGCGTTCCCAGCGGTGCGGCGGTCTTGGCATCCTCTGGGCCGTGCCATATCCACGAGGCCCGCGTGATGTCCACGTCGGGGGCGGCCGACGCCCGGTCGCGCGAGGCATCGAAACCGATCCATTGGGCCTTCCATTCATCCTGGCGGAGCAGGCCCATCATCCATGAGGCCGCTTTGCTCCACGACGACGGCTTGTCGTTCTTGTCCCAGACGCGGACCTTCCAGAAGCATTGCGTGCCGGAGCTTAGCGGCTTGCCCCTATAGAGCACCTGCGCGGATTGGTCCGATGTGACGATGCCGCTGTCCCAGAGGTCGCCCGTGCCTTTGTCGAGCAATCTCCTGCTGCCGGCGACGAGGATTCGATAGGCGGTCTGGGCCTGCCCTCGTTGGCGCGACGTGACGATCCAGCTCAGTCGGGGCTGGGCCACGGCGATGCCCAATGGATCGACACGATACTCACATCGCAGTTCCTCCGCTGCCAGCCCGCTCGGCTGTAGAAATGAAGGCAACCGGATCTCCGCCATGACGCATTCGTGCGAGCGGAGGAACAGCGCCGCTGCTAATACGATGAACATCCGCGTTCTCATTTCGTCACCTCTATGTCGCGTGTTTGTTCCGTGCTGTGCTCACACCTACAGAATGATGCCGGAGGCCAGTGCCGGGCTGCGCGCTGCACCCGGTATGGAGAACAGGGACGCGCCCTTGTATCACTATGCGTCTATTTCTGTGCGGGCGGCAGTGTACTAACCGGAGCCGCCGTTCGTGGCCCCTTCGGCCGGTGCGTTTTGGCCGTTCTTGCCGCCGTAGATGAAACGCATTTGGCCAAAATTGGGAATCCATCGCAGCGAGATAATCGCATGGAGCATCCGCAGGGGCGTATTCTTCGGGTTCTCGTTGATGCGGCTCGACAGGGACCTCTTCACGGCGCTGGGCCAGGGAAACTCGAACCCGCTCGGCCAGTACACAAACAGAGCCTTCCCCACCAGATAGTATCGGGGCACCACTCCCGGTCGCGGCGGTTCCGTCCCCTTCGTGGCCACGGTGGGCTGCTGCCAATAGCGGGCGTCTTGGCTATTCGGACTGTTGTCGCCCAGGGGGAAGAACTCATCCTCGTTGAGCGTGAAAGGCCTGCCTCGGATGGCCCTGGCATTGGATTCGTGCCTCGTCTCGGACCCGTCGGTGTAGTAGATGTCGCGGAAAATGGCGACGTGGGACAGAGTCAGCTTGCCGGCGCCGAGAACCGCGGCATACGGGGAGTCCTCCGATTTGTGCTCCACGGCGTTCGATGATCGTCCCAGATCGACTCTGAGTTCGTCACCGCCCAAAGCGAAGAGCAACTGATGGTCCACGTTAGCGAACTTCATCAATGTGAACGCATCGGTGTCCGGTGCCTTGACAGGTTTACGGCTGAGCACCGTCTC
>CAYNQP010000349.1:0-4740 GCA_964399325.1 uncultured Pirellulales bacterium | reverse complement strand
GCCCAAGCGTTACGTCATAGTCCAGCCGCAGGTCCTGCGCCGACTCCAGAGGGCCGAAATCGAATCGATCTCCCTTGGCCTGAACCCCAAAGACACGCTCTTTCTTGACCAGGGCCTCGACAAAGTCGGCAAAATCTTTCTTTGCTATCTTCTTTACACTCATTGCACAATCCCGGCTCCCAGAGCCTCAAAAACAGTTCTCACCAATGTTGCACCCAACGTCGCCTGCCCTTCGTGCAAGCCTCTGCCCTTCTGCGCTCACCCTGTCGGTATGTAGTAGGGCAAGCGGGCCAGTTCCATGGCGATATCCAACGTAATGACCTTGACCCGTTTCGGGGCCTCGACCTTGCACGGGGCAAAATTAAGGACCCCCTTGATTCCGATGGCGACCAGCCGATCCACCGTCGGTTGCGCCACCGCACGGGGAACCGCCACCACCGCCAGGCTGATGTCGCGCTTCTTCAACGTATCGATTCTCTCGACCGGCTCGATCTTGACGCCGCTGATCACACGACCGACCTTCTTGGGGTCCACGTCGAAAGCCGCAACGATACCCAGACCGTACGTCGCAAACCCCGGATACGCCAGCAAGGCCGAACCCAAATCGCCTACGCCCACCAAGGCCGCTTGCTTGATCGCGTCCAGCCGGAGGATCTTCTTGATTTCCCCAGCCAGTCTCCTGATGCGGTAGCCGACCCCGGGGGTGCCGAAATCACCGAAATAGGAGAAATCCTTCCGTATCTGCCAAGAAGGAACGCCCACGAAATCCGCCAAAGACCGGCTGGAAATGTGCTCGCACCCCTGGTCGAACGAAAACATCAAACCTCTCAGGTAGATCGGCAACCGCCTGACGGTCTCGTCTGGAATCTTGTGATACCTCATGTCAAACACTACTGCGACTTAGTACTTGTGTTCACATTCACAAAGCAAAAATCGCACTGTATTTAGTTCGTGCCTCTCTGTCAAGCAGAGTCGGTGTGTTTTGCGTGGCCGTACGCACATGATGCATCATAAACTCTTACTTGCCATACAATTATCAACAGCGACAAAAAGTCGAAAAAACTCGGTTGGCCCCAACATAGCCTTCGCACCATAGTAATCAAGCGAAGGCCGCGGCCACAGTCGCCAGCGCCGACGCAATCAATCTCCTGTCAACGGGCGGACCTTGTCCACCTTGAAGTAGACGAGAAACTTGAGTGCGTCGCCGTAGTCGTGCCCTTTTCGATTTTCACGGCGTATGGCTTCGATGCGCTCCGGGTCGCTCTCCTCCCGGGTCCTGGTCAGGTGCAGCCGCTTTCCCTTGTATCCCGGGCCGCGTTCGACGAAGAGGTACGCCGCGCTGGGGTTGACGCTAACGTTGGTATGGCTCAAGCGGTCGCCCATGATGAAGGCCACCGTCTCCTCATCCACCACGTGGGGCCGCCCGTAAATGGCGAGATCTACCTGGCCTTGAGCATCAGAAGTGCCCAAAACGCCGACTCCTTCAGCACTCTCGAAGTAATCACGTAGACTCATGCTTGTCTCCTTTGATAATCGTGATTAGAGCATCTTTCACACCTGGATGCTCAAATTGAAATCCTGCCTCGACCAACCGCTTGGGAACAACCTTCTGCCCGCCGAGAAGAACCTCGTCGGCCATCCGGCCCAGGGCCAGACGTATGACAAAGCTCGGCACAACGGTCCAGGCCGGCCGGCCCAGAACCCCACCCAGGGTCCGACAGAACGCCTTCATCGTAACCGGCTGCGGAGCCGTCAGATTGAAGACACCCTGCGATTTGGCGTTCTCGATAAGAAAGCGTATCGCCCGGACCTCGTCGGAGAGGCTGATCCATGAGAGCCACTGTTTGCCGCTACCCACGTGCCCGCCAACGAAGAACCGGAAGGGTCGCATCAGCTTCGGCAGCGCCCCGCCGTCGGCTCCCAGCACCATCCCGCTGCGAACGACGACGCCCCGGACGCCGAATCGTTCGATCCTGCCGGCGGCGATTTCGACCCGACGACAGACCTCAGCGAGGAACCCCGTCCCTGCCGGGGCGTCCTCGTCCAGCATCTCGGCGGCCCGTGAACCGTAGTAGCCGATGGCTGACGCTTGTACAAAAACCTTGGGCTTCTTCTTGGCGGACTCGATCGCATCGAGGATGGCCGCGATGCCGTGGCTTCTGCTCTGCAAGATGCCGGCCTTCCTGGACCGGCTCCAGCGCCCCGCGGCGATATTCTCGCCTGCCAGATTGACGACGGCATACGCTCCGGTCACTTCCTGGGCCCAACTGCCGGCCGTACGGGCATCCCACTCGACCACCCTGGCGTACGGGCCCACCACACTGCTGGCTTTGTGTGCATCGCGCGACAGAGCTACCACATCGTAGTCTCCGTGCAGTTCGCGACACAGCGCCCGTCCGATAAAACCGGTCGCCCCAGCAATGACCACCCGCATGCCTAAGCCCCTCTAATGCCTCAACTCCACACGCTCGATCTTCTGCACGTAGGCACCAGCATCGAACTTTCTTCTCAGCCCCGCCGCATTCATATAGCGAATCTTGCCAAAGACCGGACGCTCGGACCAAGCCCGGTCGTGCTTGCCAAAGCACCAGGCCACGCCCGCAAAACCGTTCGGATCGCGCCCGTCCAACTCGTATTTGTTGTTCAGGTACAGCGCGATCCGGAAGCCCTCCTGCGGGCCCCGGCTCCATTCCAGGATCTTCTTGCCCCAGTACATGCGCATGTACCCGTGCATCTTGCCCGTCAGTACCATCTGCTTCTGGGCTGCATTCCAGTACGGGTCATGTGTCCTTGCGGTTTCGAATTCCTCCGAGGAATAGAGATATTCTCGTTGGTCCCGCGCGTGGAAGTTCAGAGTTCGCTTCGCCCAGGGCGGCAGGCATTCGAAATCGTCATACTGCCGGTTGTAGCCAACAAAGTTGAAGCTCAACTCCCGCCGGACGATCAACTCTTCGAGGAAGGCGTCCTTGCCGCTGCCCGAGGATTGGCGGACCTTCAGCGCGACGTAGAGGGGGGAGATTTGCCCAAAGTGCAGATAAGGACTCAGGTTGGAAGCGCCATCAAGGTCCGGGTCATTACGCGTCTCGGCGTAGTCGCTCAGCTTGCCTCTTATGAAGGCGTTGAGCAGGCGTTTCGCCTCCTTGGCGCCTCCCTTGAATGCCGCGACCGGGCCGACGGATGTATCGACCTTCAGCTTTTTCACCACCCGGCCGACGTCACCCAGGTCCAGACTATCGAATTGCAGGCCGAGTGAGTCAATGCGAGGCCTTCGGCGTCGCAGCCCGACCAGATAGGTGCCGAGCTTCCGGTTGATCCGCGGTCGAAACGTCCCTGCCGAGAAGTTCTCCTTTTCTGCCGCCTCCTCGACCGGCACGATCAGATTAGTCTCGACCTCCTCCATCCTGCACCGGACACGCTGCGCAACCTCAGCCCGCCACTGTCTCTGCACCCTGAGGTGTCCGGCGTCTACCACAACCAAGCAGGCATCGGCCGCCAGCTTGGGCACGCATTGGGGTGGCGTCTCAGCCCGAACGACCATGCGAATGCCCCTGTCCGCCAACTCGTCCTGGACTTCCTGCAAACCTTTCAGCATGAAGTGGTAGTGGCGTGCGTTGGCTTCGGGGAAATCGGCCGTCAGGCCAAAGGCCACCACGACAGGCACCTTCAACTCGTTGGCCCGGTCGATGGCATGTTCCAGCGCATGGTTACACTCCGCCCGTTGGGCCGCCTGCATCCAATAGAGCACGTACCGGCCCGCTTGGACACCCAGCCGGTTGAGGGACTGGATTCTCTCGGGCTGAATCATCGCCGCTTTGCTTTCCTGCCAATGTCCGTTCAACTCACCCGCTCCAGAGGCAGAACGCAAATCGGTTGTACCCCTACGCGACCGGGAAGTCCACCGCCGTTTCACGACATCCGTCCCCTACTGCTGCAGCAACTCACGCCGGGAAGCCATTCGAGACAACCATTGCCAAAACCAACACGACCTATAAGATGGGCTGTTTTGCACCTGACAACTGCTTAGGGAGAATCGCCCTTGTCGCCTACCATCGAATTGCGAACAAACGACAAGATCGTCTTTATTGGGGATAGCATCACGGACGCCGAACGACACCGCCAGGCGTATGCCCCGCTGGGCTTAGGGTACGTTCACTTCGTCGCCAACACGTTGCTGGCCAGGCGCCCGCAACTGAATTTGGACCTCCTCAACACCGGCGTCAGCGGCGACACCCTCACAGACATGGCGGACCGATGGGAGAGAGACTGTCTGGCCCACCGGCCGAACGTCTTGAGTGTGCTGATTGGGATCAATGACGTCTGGCGATCGGTAATGGAGCCCCACCGCGAGGCTTCGTCTCCGAGGCGGTACGAAGTAACATACGATCAGTTACTTCTCCGGGCCAAGGGACATTGCAACTGTCAGATTGTATTGATAGAGCCTTTTCTGTTCTGTTGCGACCGACACAACGCGGTGTTCGAGACGCTCCTGCCCTACCTCGAAATCGTCCGCACGCTGGCTTCGAAGCACAACGCCGTGCTGGTTCCGCTGCAAGAGAGAATCAATGAACAGCTCACACAGGTGCCGCCGGCGCGGTGGTCGCAGGACACCGTGCATCCCTACCTTTGGGCGCACGCATGGATTGCGCACCGTTGGCTTGAGGCCACCGGTCTGTGAGCCAGCACGACCTTCGAAAAAAATCTCTCTCCGTAGACTCCGCTCTTGTAAGGACTAAGGACACC
>CAYNQP010000348.1:494-4748 GCA_964399325.1 uncultured Pirellulales bacterium | reverse complement strand
GTAGTCCTCGACTTATAGGTTCAAACTGGAAAGAATCTAATGAGCGGACAGGCCATTGTCAAAATAAAACGGCTTTTCCAGCAAAAAAACGCCTTTCGAAAGGGATTTCTTTCGTTCAGGGAAACAGCCGTTTGGTCAACTCTGCCACTCTCTGGCCGCGCCGCACACACTGCTGTTTGACCTTCTCATCCGGCCGTCCGACGGACAGCGGCCCATAGTGGGCGCCCTGCGGATCGCCCTGGACGACCATGCCGGCGATCAACATGGCTTCGATAATGCCCAGGACGGTGGTCTCGCTGCCGCCGCCGGAGTTGGCGGAACTGGAAAATGCGGCCCCAACCTTGCCGTTGAGCTGTCCGTGCCGCCCCACAAGATCGTCGATGAGTTGCTTGACCGGGGCGGCCATCTGCCCGTAGTAGCAGGGAGAGCCGATAACAAGAGCCTCGTAGCCGGGCAAGTCATCGGCATGTACGGTTTCTGCGGATTTGCACTCCGTATCGACGCCGGAGTCATTCATCGCTTTGGCGATGGTCTCTGCCATCTCTCTTGTGTTGCCGCTGCGCGAGTAATAAACCACAATCCCCTTGGCCATTTCACTCCTTCCCCATCGGTTGGTTGTACCGGCGGTCGATGGTCACTGTTGCCAAATGATAGATAGTGCCCTTTTTGGGCCGTTGGTCCGGCTAAGCATCTCACGGTGCTATCAAAGCCCAAAAGGACCCTCCAGTCAATAGCCTGTTGCTCGGCTGCCTTGTCGGGCCGGAACTCGGGCGGAACAGCGGGGGGCTGCTGCCGCTCCAGTCATGATCCCTAACGCCGCAGGTAGGCCAGTTTCTCCGGCAGGGCGACGTTGTTGCCGAAACGGTCCTCTCCGTATCCGTACTGCGCCAGAAGCTGGATATCTGCCAGCACGCGTTTGTCGCCGATGAACTGGGCGGTAATGTCGGTGCCGATATCGATCTTGCCCATGGCGAGGAGGCGGCCCGTTTCGTTTGTCACTTTCTCGATGAGGGTCCCTTCCGCGGGGCAGAGCCGGTCCGGCAATTCGAGCGGCTGCTCGTACAGGATCAGCTTGCCTTCTGCCGCCAAGGCCAGAGCGACACTGCGGACGACTGAGACCATGTCCGCGGCCCCCTGATTCTCAGGGATGAGGTCGAGCCGCACGATTTCCTGGGCCAGCCAGCGTCGCTTCTGGGCGTTGATCTTCTCGTTGGCGCGAAACAGATCGAGAGGTGAGCCGGCATCGTACACCTCGTCGGCCAGACGCATCTGGACCTTGCTGCCGTAGTGAAGGGCCAGCTTGGCGATGAGAGTGGAGGGCCGCACGTGGAATCCGCGGTATCTGGGAATGGCCACCTCGATCTGTCCGACTTCGGCGTAACGCTTCAACATCTCCTGACACAGGCTCACCGCTGAGCCTATGTACTGGTCAATGAAGGTGATTGAGTAATTCATTAGAGCCGACAGCAGCGCATCGCGGTCGATCGGAAGCGGTGTCGCAAGCCGCGTGGCGCACAGTTGCGCGTTGATATGCCGCTCGTAGTAGTGGGCGAACAGTGTGGCGGTCTTGAGCAGGTGGAAGACGACGCTGGCATGTCCCCGTAGAACTGGAAGGTCCATGTCCTGGCGTTCCACCTCCGTTCCGGAGACATACGTGTCGTATTGGGACTGCAGATTGTGGAACTGAAACTCGATGCCGCGCAGGCGCTCCTCTCTCAGCGATGAGACCAGGCAGAGGCAATAGTCCTCCGGCTTGGCTCGGCTGGCCGCACGCACGTCTTCGCTGGCAGACGCCAGGTTCAGAAAGGCCGTTGCCAGCAGAGCTACCGTCTCCGCCACGGTTTCCACGCGCCGGGCGCCGCAGTTGTGTGGCAGGTGCCCTGTGGGCAGGGGTTCTCCATAAGCCTCTGCCACATCGTTGCCGGGCGGGACGTTCAGGTGCAGGGCCTTGGCCCTTTCGACCATCTCCTTGGCGATCTCCACCAGAATGCGGCCCGTGAGTTCGAGGGTCTGATCCGTCTCCGCCACGAAATCCCGTTCGCCCGGTAGCAGTCTGTAGCTTGGCACGCGGTGGCGGATATGGAGCAATTCGTAGCTCAGGTCGGAGTGGGACTTGACCGCTGCGGTTAGCGACCGAATGTGGCACCACTTGCAGTTCTTCCCGGCGTCATACGAGTCGAGAATCTCCTCGACCTGGGTGGCCTGAGAGAGCAAATCACCTAGGAACGGACGGGTTAGAGCCTCTCTGGGGGCGTTGCATCTCGATAGGTAGCTCAACAGGCTCAGCAGTTTCTGGGCCCGTTTCTCAACCAACTTCAGAAACTCTTGCTCTGGAACGTGACCTGAGTCCATTCCTAAATACCCTCGTTTTGTCCAATAATGACGCTCGATGATTCTCGTTACCCGCCGGCTTGGTTTCGCTTCAGCGGAACGCTCTCAACCGAGAAATCGGCAGGGGTAGCGACTTCGAAGACACTCCTGCGCACGCCCTCGTTGATCTTGGGATCCGTGAGCCTGATCTCGTGGACGTCTTGCTCTGTGTCGACCGCCACGATTCTCGCGGGCAGCCCGTCTTTCTTATCAATTCGAAAGTCAACCGTGACGTAGTCGTCTTTGTAGACCGAGTCGGGTTTGACCTTCATGTGGAGTTGGTAGAACGCAGATGGCTCCGATTTCGACCGTTCCGCCAGCTCGATATCAAACTGTCTCTCCAGATCATCGACCTTTGTGAAGCCCAGAACCGGAACGCGCCGGCTCACCAGTGTGAATGCATCGACAGGCTTATTCGGTTCGGCCATTTGATGTCGTTCGACACTCCTGAACTGATGGTCTACGTATGTCAACCAGACCCCGTCGAAGAGGAACTGTTCCCTGGATTTCTGCTCCTTCTCCTCGTTCTGTTGGAGTGTGTTGAAATCGATCCGCAGATATGACCTGTCGTCGAACTTGGCGTAGTAGAGCACGCCTTTGCGACGCGACTGTGATTCGAGCCAGATCTGCTTGAAAACGTAGTCGATCTTGCACTGGTACGACTGCAAATCGGCGGCTTGGGCCTGCAACCGGTCCAACACGTTCTGGAGGGCATTAGGGTCCGAGTTCGGAGCCTGGCCTCCCGTCGCCGCCGCAGGACAGGATTGACTGGCCGCATAGCCGGTTGCCAAGAGCACACCGAGGATGATTGCTGTGACAATGGCCCTACGCATGTGTTCTCCTTCCCTTTGGCGGGGTTCCTTCGGCCCCGTTCTCATCATCGACAATCCGAAGCACCTCATCCAACTGCTTGATGGCGAAGTCGGCGTGGGCCAGAAATTCGTCGGCCTGGCGATGATTGACAATCAGCACGGCAATCGCCTTGGCCGCGCGAGCGCAGAGCAGGTCGTGCAGATAATCCCCCACGAGTAACGTCTCGGTTGGAGCCACCCCGAAATGCCGGCACAGGTACAGAACGCCGAAGGCGTCCGGTTTGACGGGCCCGTCTTCGCGCCCTACGACGAAATCGAAGTGCAGACCGTGTTTCTCCGCAATCGCTTGCGCATTGCACTTTCTATTGCGGGTCAATATGCCGATGGGAAGCCCCCGACGACGCAGTTCGCAAAGCGTCTCTTTGGCCCCCGGATTCAATGTTGACGCTGTCAGAGCCTTTTCCTCATGACAGTGAAGGATGCGCTCTGCACGCGCGCGTTCCTGTGCAGCCATCCTTTCCAAAGCTTCCAGAACCGGTCCTTCGTCCTTGCCTATTCCGATTTCCGCTCGTATGGCGTCGAAGTCGAAGTAGGGCTGCGTTATGGTTCCATCCAGGTCAAATATCACTGCTCTTATCGGCATATGTGGGCCAGTTTCCTGCAAAGAAATTCCCAAAGGGATTCCAAAAGCCGCTGCAAGCGGCACTCTTTACCCCAGTCTATACGTTGGCTTTCGGTAGCGGTTTTGTCAAGCTCTTCTGCCAACAGCATCTCCTGCGGCTGGATGTTACGGGGATCGAGGGGTGGTAAGTCACCACTTCCTCTACTTCACCTGTTTTCTCAGCAGTTCGATGCAATAGCGTCCGGCTTGACTGAGGGCCCTGTCTTTGCGGATGATGATGCCTGTCGGTCGGACCAGTCGCTCGTTGGAGAAAGGGATGGCCTTGATCGTCCCGCTGGCAGCCTCCTGGATAATGGCCGGTTCCGGCAGAATGCTGATGCCGGCATTGATCTCCACCGCGCGTTTGATCGTCTCAATGTTGTCGAATTCCATGACGGGACGAACATCCGT
>CAYNQP010000348.1:0-484 GCA_964399325.1 uncultured Pirellulales bacterium | reverse complement strand
ATCCAAACACGGGTGGGCACTTCCTTCTCAAATGCAATGAATCGTTCGAACTGCAGCTTGTGGATGTCCACGGCGGTTTCTTTGGCCAGCGGGTGTTTGGGGCTACAGGCCAGCACCAGCGGCTCGTCTTCGAATTCGTAGACTTCCAGTCGCTTGTCCTTCTTGGGCACGGCCACAATGCCAATGTCGACTTCGCCGCTCAAGACCTGTTCGTAGATTTTGTCTGCATCGAGATATTCAATGTGAACGTTGACATTAGGATAGCGGACCATGAACTTCTTGACGTATCCGGGCAGGCTGTGCATCCCGATACTGAAAATCGCCGTGACGTTGATCCGGTTCTCGGCCGTGGCCTCGATCGCGTGCAGTTCGCTCCGGAGCTGATCGTATCGTTCGAGCATATCCTTGGCGGCTTTGTAGAACACCTGGCCGGCGGCTGTCAGTTCGATCGGGCGTTTCTTGCGCGTTATTAACTGGCACTTAT
>CAYNQP010000347.1:0-4749 GCA_964399325.1 uncultured Pirellulales bacterium | reverse complement strand
TGGTAGCAGCCGGCCATCTTGACGATGAGGTCCCGGCCGGTGAAGGCGCGGGCCAGCCGGATTGCCGTCATCACCGCTTCCGTCCCGCTGCTGACCATTCTGAGCTTCTCAATGGATGGAAAGGCACCGATAATGCGCCCGGCCAGCTCCGTCTCGGCCTGGGTCGGGGCCCCGAACGAGGTCCCCTTGTCCACGGCCCGGTGAATCGCCTCAATCACGGCCGGGTGGGCATGGCCCAGGATCATTGGGCCCCAGGACCCGACGTAGTCGATGTACTCGTTGCCGTCGATATCGCGTATCCGGCTGCCCTGGGCGGACTCGATGAAAAGTGGCCCGACATCCACCGAAGGCGCGCACGGGTGAATTGACCCCGCCCGGCAAGAAGCGACATGCCTGGGCAAAGGCCTCGGTGGATTTACGATTTACCATTTACAATTCACCATTTATCATTTACCATGTTTGGTTTTCTATGGCCCGATGTGTTCCCGGGTAACGCTACGTAGGAATCACAAGGTGTAGACATTGAATCGCAAATTGTAAATAGTAAATCATAAATGGGATCGATATGAACTTAGTCAAGTGGTTCAGGAAGAACAACACGAAGGTCATGGCCGTGGTGGTCATCGTGCTCATGGTCGGCTTTGTCGGCGGCTCCTCTCTCAGCTACCTGCTTCGAGGCAGCGGGGGAATGGGCGCCACCGTGGCGCGGTACGGCGGCAAACAAGAGATCACGCGCACGGACCGCGCGCTGGCCCAACAGGAGCTGGAGATCCTCCAGTCCCTGCAACTGGACCGCGTGATGCGCGCGCAGAATCTGCGCGGGCTCTTGCTGGGTGAGTTGCTGTTCACGCAGAGCCAGGGTGCGGCCCCGACCATGGACGCGATCCGGCAAACGATACGGCAGGGCCGCTACCGCATTAGCGAGAAACAGCTCCGTGCGATGTACGACCGCGCGGTACCGCCCGATATCTATTGGCTCCTGCTGCACCACGAGGCGGAATCGTCTGGTTTCCACGTTCGCTCCGAGAGCGCCGGCGAACTGCTGGGCGCGCTGATCCCGCAACTGTTCGAGGGGCGAACCTACGCCACCGTGATGCAAGCCCAGATCAGCCGCTTCCACCAATCCGAAGAGGACATCCTGGTGGCTTTCGGCAGGCTCCTGGCCGTCCTGCAATACGCCGAGGCGGTCTGTTCGATGGAACCGCTTACGACCTCACAGATACGACATTTGGCCGCCGCAGAAGGCGAGTCGATGGATGTCGAATTCGTCAGACTCGAGGCCGCGTTCTTTGCGGACAAGGATGCGACACCGCCCGAAGCGGACCTGAAGACCCAGTTCGAGAAGTATAAGGACGTCTTTGCCGGCCAGGTGAGCCAGGCGAACCCCTATGGCTCTGGGTACAGGCTGCCCGCTCGCCTGCAATTGGAGTACCTCGCGCTGAAGCTCGACGATGTTTCCTCAATCATCAAGCCGCCGACCCCGCAGGAGGCAGAGGAATACTATCAACGGAACCGGAACCGGCTCTTCACCGAAGAGGTGGCAAGCGATCCGAACGACCCTAATTCGCTGCGCGTCCCGCGGGTGCGCGACTACGCCGAGGTCGCCGATACGATTCGCAATCAGTTGCGGCGCGAGCGGGTCATCCGCAAAGCCGAGCAGACTCTGCTGGACGCCCGGAACCTGGCGGACGCCGGCCTCGAGGCAGGCCCGTCAGAAGGACAGAAGCTCCCGCTTGAGACGCTCAAGAAGGAGGCCGGCGACTATCAGAAAATCGCTCAGGACCTCGGCCAGAAAGTCGGTCTGACGCTCTACAGCGGCCGAACCGGTCTGCTGAGTGCCGCGGATATTCAGCAGGATGAGTATCTTGGAGGGCTGTTTCTGACAGACTACGGGGTCAACGCTATTCCCCTCAGTCAGATGCTGTTCTCGGTCGAGGAACTCGGAGACGAGGCGGTAACGCTCATGACGGCGGCGAATGCTGAAATGTACCGCAGTCTCGGTCCGGCTCAAGATTCAATGGTTGCCACGGTGAGCGATCTGTCCCATCAGATCATGGCCCTCATTCGCATCGTCGATGTGAAGAAGGCCGGGCCGCCCGAGAGCCTGGATACCACATTCAGCACGAAGTCCCTTGGGATCGGAGACAGTCCCGAAGACGAGGCCGACAACGTCTATTCGGTCAAGGAACAGGTCGTTGACGACGTCCGGAAACTGGCGGCATGGGATATCGCCAGGAGCAAGGCCGATGAATTCGCGGCGCTGGCGTCAAAGGACGGTTGGGAGCCGGCCGTCAATGAATTCAACAAGCTCTATGGCGAGCAGGCCAAGGCGGAACCCAATGATCCGAACGTCTTCAGCCTGGACCAACTGGTCGGCCTGCAACCGATCTCCAACGACCAGTTGGCGGCGCTCAAGGCTCAGACCGCTAACGATCCTTCAGCCGCCATGTTCGTCGGCAGACTGGTCAACCAGCAACAGTTTATCGATCGCCTCTATTCGCTCGTTCCGCCCGGCGACAACGCCCTGCCGCGGACGCCGCTGATCATGGAATCCAAGCCGGACCAGAGCGTCTATTGTCTCAAGAGCGTTGCGATTCAGCGTCTCACTCAAGAGCGGTTTCGCCAGATGAAGGGCACGCTGTTGCGTCGCGAAGAGTACATGGAGGCGCAGAACCTGGCGATGGCCCACTTCACTCCGAAGAATATTCTCAAACGCATGGAGTTCGAATTCATCAACGAGGCCGTGGAGCCGGTCGAGGACGACCCCGTACCGCCGCCGGCAGAGGATATATTTTGATGACGGACTCATGGAAGAATAACCACGCCCTGTTTCTGATCGTCGTCGGGGCACTGGCTTGGCTCGTGCCCGGAGCGGGGCATTTTCTGTTGGACAAGAGAAGGCAGGCCGTTGTCATCCTCGTCGCGGTTGTGCTGACATTCCTGGTGGGACTCTACATCGGCTCGGTGGGTGTGATCGATCCGGTAGGCGCCAAACCCTGGTACGCCGCCCAGGTGATGAATTCTCCGGCCGTGGTTCTGCTGGGAAAAATCAGCACGACAGGGAACTACCCGGTCTACGGAAGACCCAACGAGATCGGCCAAATTTATACAAGCATCGCTGGGCTGTTGAATCTGCTATGCATCGTCAACGCCGTCTATTTGGCGCATTTGCGGTGCGTGAAAGGGGCGCGTGCTTAGGATGACGGCGGCAACCTGGATTCTGTTGGCCAGCTTTACGACTCCGATAAGGATCGATACGACGGCGGCGTCAATACTGTGGCTCCTGCCTCTGGTAGCGGCGCTGGCCATTGTCTACAAGGCCACGAAGGTCCACAGCATCAGATGGAAATCGTTCTTCAAAGAAACGGCTGTCTTGTTCGGATCCATCCTGGTGTTCGTCGTCGTGGCGACGCTGGTCATACAAGTGGTCTCGTGGCTGGTGTCGGAGCAATTGCCCCGCCTTTTGGGCGGGCCCAGCTTCTAGCTGCTGACCTCTTCCGTGGACTTGCGAAGCACCCCCAACTCGACCAGGGCATTGTAAGCGGCCTTCTGTTCCGCCTCCTTCTTGTTGGCCCCCCAGGCGCTGGGAAAATGCCGCTGATCGATCACCACCTCGGACTCGAAGCATTTGTTGTGATCGGGGCCCTTCTCGTCAAGCAGCCCATAGGCCGGCGCCATGCAGAATTGTTCCTGGGCGTGCTGTTGTAGGAGGGACTTGTAGTTTCCATGCGCTTCCTCGGAATCGATCTGCTCGATGAGATCGGAGAAGTTTTCAAGAATGAACGCGCGCGCCGCTTCGAAGCCGCCGTCAACATAGATGGCCGCAATGACCGCCTCCAGCAGGCCGGCGGCCAGGGAGGTCGGCAGAGCCTTGTTGGAGATCATCCCCTTCCCGACAATCAAATGTTTCGGCAGGTCCAGTTCGCGCGCCACCCGCGCACAGATCCCGCGAGAGACCAGCATGCTCTTCATCTTCGTTAACTCGCCCTCCGCGTAGTGGCGAAACACCTCGAACAGCTTCTGGCAGATCACGGTCGAGAGAATCGCGTCACCGAGGAACTCCAGCCGCTCGTTGCTGTCCAGACGATTGTCCACCGACGACGAATGCGTGAAGGCCTTCGTGAGAAGGACACTATTGGAGAATGTGTGTCCAAGAATCTGCTCAATCTGGTGCAGAACGTCTTCGTCCATCTGATTTCATGCCGCCGCACATCTCGTGCTGAGACGGGCGGGGCGACGAACTTTCCTTTGCGCACCCTGCGAGCAGATGACGAGTATCGCTCACGTGAACGATCTTCGTAACCCGCTCCACAGGGGGAGCTGACTTAGTAGCTTTCTGCATAGCCGCAGGTTTGCCTCTATCACCGACCTGCAATTCTCTGCGGCCCCTCGCCCGACCAGCCGGTGGCTATCCCACCATCTGCAAGCTGGCCAAAGCAACGAACTTATCGTCTACCATTTCGAATATTCCGTCAAGCCCTGTAATGGTAAAAATACCCTTCGTCGCGGGCGCAACACCGCAGAAGACAAGCCGGTGGCCACAGTCGCCCATAAGCTTGCGCAACTTCAGCAGCTTCGACAGGCTTGATGAGGTGATAATATCAACATTCGCAAAATCAATGACCATCTCACAATCGCCCCGGTCACGGGCCATCTCGGTAGCTGTTTTGAGCTCGTCGCCGAGTTCCGGCTCCGGCGGCAAGTCGACCAGAATGATGTCTTCCGACCAGTTCTGAATCCCCATGTTCC
>CAYNQP010000346.1:0-4753 GCA_964399325.1 uncultured Pirellulales bacterium | reverse complement strand
GTCCGGGTAGCGCTAGCATGGCTTTGGTGTTATGCAGGAGGATGCGCGCGACATCCAGGTAGTGCGCGTCCTTGGTGTACTTGTACAACTTGGCGTAGGAGGGGACGGCCCAATCCAGGTACTGGTCCACGCCGCCGGGCACGTCCGAGCCAATCCCGTTAACACCCACGGTGGGCACACCTTTCTTCCAGTGCAACCTTGCATTGTCCGCGTCCAGCGGCATGGGCACATTCCAGATCCAGATCCAGCTTTCGGTATAATCGGCCGCGGTCTTGGCACGCTGGAGCCACTTGGGATCCTTGGTGTTGTCGTAGAGAACCAGGAAGGCCTCCATGGACAACATCCCGGACTCTTTGTCCGCAACGTTCGCTTTTCCGGTTGCGCCCAGGAACACGCCTTTGCTGCCGAAATTCGTCCAGATGTACTCTGCGGCGCGAATCGCTGAGTTGAGATACTTCTTGTCACCCGTCTCCTCACTGAGTCTCACCAGCACCGGCACGGGGACATAGCTGGTGGTTCCCGAGGGCTCCAGCACGTCTGCCGTCCCTTGCCGCCAGGATGAGGGGAAGGACCCGTCCTCCCGCTGTTGCGTCAGCAGCCAGTTGCTGTAGGATGTGAGCCATTTGAGCCATTCGGGGTGGTCGCGTCCCGCCCGCTTCTCGCGGCGGTACGTGTTCACTAGGACGGCTAGGTCTTCCGACGGCATCCGGAGCGTGAATCCCGGTACGAAGTTGGCGGGAGCAGGTTGTCCGGTCTGTATGTTGAACCCGACCCCGGCCGGAGGAGACATCGGGACCAGGCGAACGAGACTGTCGATGATCGCCAGGCCCTGTTTACGCATCTTCTGACCACGCTCGGTCTTGTCGCGATCCCCTTCCTGCAGCAACTGGTCCGCCCCCTCGATGTTCTTGCCGCAGAATCCCATGATGATCTTCTGTGCCAACCGGCTTGGCCTGCCCGTGACTGAATCGAACTCGAAGGGAATGCCGGTCCGGTCCTCCACGGTCTGGACGCGGTCCGACAGGTGATCCATCAGCGCGCGACGAGCGACCTCGACGTCGATGGGCGTCACCTTGGGATTGAGGCTGGCCCAGGCCCAGCGCCAGGCGTCGCGCTCCATGTCGCAGAAGGACTCGCTCTTTCCGAAGCGGAATCCGACTTGATAACTCTGCGAGAACCCGGCCTTCACCGGATGATAGCGACGTCGCACAGTGGCAGACGCAGCGACTGTTGCCGTGCCTCCCCGACGGCCAAACCCGCCCCCGGCTTCGATGGTAGTGCCGGGGAGCCAGAAGCCCAGTTCAATGCCGCCACCGGAAGCTTCTTGCGCACCCAAGGCTCCGAATTGAATGCGATCGTCGACGATGGGTGTGGTCGCTGAGGCCGTGGTCTCGGCCCGGGTCGTGTCACCGCGTGGCGCGAGATCCAGCGCCGCCACCCAGTTCCCGTCCCGGAAAGAAACGCCGAACAGCGGCGCGGACATGTGGTCCTCGCGTATCGAAAAGCGTTTGGCGCGGTCATTCGCTACACTACTGGGCGAGCGACCGCCGGCGTACGACGAATCGCCGTAGAGCAGGCCCGGAACGAGACAATTCACGTTCTCCCACTTGACCGTGGGCGCGGTCGCGAGACGGATCGCCGAATAGAATCCGGCGTTGGGCTCCTCACCGGTCACGCTCACCTTGCGGTTCAGCGACAACACGGCGTCCGAAACCTTCCACCGGTCCTCGACGGCAAACGCTGCCTGGCCCTCGCTCGTCACCTTGGCCTTCGCCATAACCGCATCGGCTTCCTCTTGAACGGACTGGTAGCCGGCGGCAAGGTCACTCACGTTCTCCTGGCCGCGAAACACTTCGATCTCCGCCGGCTTCGGTTGCGCCATGCGCGGAGCCGTGCCGCCGGAGATGTCGATGCCCCAATCTCCGGAGCCGGTGCGGACAAACGCGACCGTGGCGCCATTGGCCAGCCGCCCCAGTTCCACGCGGTCGGCGGCCTGCTGCCCAAACGCCACCGACACCGTCAATAGCCACACAAACAAGCCAAACGCTGCGTGTCTGCTCATAATTCGAACTCCTCGAAGGTTGATTCTTGGAACGCCCTGACCTTGAGGTTTTGCGCTGCCTATTTGACGGGTATCAGCATCTGGGTAAGTGAATGCGCCGGAAAGCTGTAGCTCATCTTATTCCCCTGGAATTCGATTTCCTTGCCGGCAAGGGTGACACCTTGCCGGGTCTTTGTGTTCGTGGCCGTGACGGCACTACCGTTGACCTCCTTGATGGTTGCAACGCCCGTAAATGCGCCACTCTGCAATACCACATCGGAGGTCAGAGCGTTTGTCTCGTGCCGGTTGACCACATTAATGACTAGAGTCTTGGTGGCCTCGTTCAATACTGCGGTGACATCGAGATAGGGAATGTCATTGAAGACCTTGTTACTGTAGGTCTCGCAGTTGGAATACACATCCAGCGCAGTGCCCAGGGCGTTATTGGAATACAAGGAAAAGGCGTGGAATAGTGCATTCTTGAAATCGCCATCCGGTGCGGTCCCCACCAGGTTGGACAGCATGGTGATATTCGCCATCTTCACGATATCGGCATGCCGGATGAACGAGTTCAGGTGCTGGGCCAGCACCAACGATCCGGTGAGAGTATTGCCTCCGCCGGAGTACTCGTCGAATGAGATATACACGGGCCGTTTCGACCCGGATTTCGCCATGGCCTTTCTAATCTGAGCTTCCACCACGTCGATCTTCTGATCGATATCCAGCCCCAGGCACATCGATCCCGAGAAGCTCCTGTCGCCGTTCAACGCCTCCCTGGCGTATCTGTGAACCGAGAGATAATCGATTTTCCCGACCATCTGCTGCAATACAGTGTCATTCCAGTCGATCCAGTTATTATCCGGCTTGTAGTTGGAGGCGCCGCAGGCGATGAACTGGATGTTCCTGTCCACCAGGCGCATGATTTTCGCCGCTTCCAGGGCGAATTTGCAGTAATCCTCAACACTCTTTTGTCCCAACTGCCAGGGACCGTCAATTTCGTTACCCAGAGCCCAATACTCTATTGCAAAAGGCTCTTCATTGCCGTATTTCCTCCGCAGATCGGAGTAATGGGTCCCTTTGGGGTAGTTGCAGTATTCAACCCAGTGCCTAGCGTCATCCAAGGTTCCCAGACCGGCGTTAATACAAATGAAATTCTCGGCCCCGATGAGTTCGCACAGTTTGACATATTCATCCGTCCCCATCTGATTGCTCTCGATCTGGTTCCATGCCAGGTCGAGCCTGGCCGGACGCTGCGCCTTGGGGCCAATGCCGTCCTCCCAGTTGTAGCCAGACACATAGTTTCCTCCGGGCCACCTGACCACCGGGATCTTGAGTTCCTTCACCAGTTTGACGAAATCCTTGCGGAATCCATTCTCATCAGCCAGGGGAGATTGGGGATCATAAATCGTGCCGTAGACAACACTGCGGATGGGCTCAACGAAGGCGCCGTAGATCTTGGAGTCCACTTGCCCGATTCTACGGTCCAGGTCAATTTTGATGACAGCCGTTTGCTGTGCCGTGAGGTTCCCGGTTATCAAACCGGAGAGAATCACACAACCAAGTAGGATGCTTCGTGTCTTCATAAGGACTCCTTTCAGGATACATTGACCATAATATCTTGTTCTACAGCTTTGGGGAACTTCAATCCCCCTTGGCCAGGCGTTGATACAGAGCCGGATCGAACTCTTCCAGGCCGGTGATGCCGTGCAGGTGGTTGACGGAAACCCACGGCAGCCAGGTCCGGTGGGCGCCGATGCCTCGGGTGCCCGGTCCCATGCGCCAGTGTTCCTGCTGCCAGCCGGGACCCTTCAGGTCGTAGGTGCGTCCGGGCAGCGCCAGCATGGCCTTGGTGCCGTGCAGGAGTACGCGAGCCACATCCAGGTAATGCTCGTCCTGGGTGTACTTGTACAATCTAGCGTAGGACGGCACAGCCCAATCCAGGTACTGGTCCACGTGACCGGCCACGTTCGACCCAATCCCGTTCACGCCCACGGTGGGCACGCCGGGCTTCCAGCCGAGATCGGAATATTTGGCGCCGATCGGCATGGGCACGTTCCAGATCCAGATCCAGCTTTCGGTATAATCCCCTGCGGTCTGGGCACGCTGGAGCCACTTGGCGTCCTGGGTGTTCTCGTAGAGAGCCAGGAAGGCCTCCAGGGACAACATCCCGGACTCCTTGTCCGCGACCTCACCGCCGGTGGCGCCGAGGAACACGCACTTGCTGCCGAAGTTGTCCCAGATGTAATCCGCTGCGCGAATCGCGGAGCTGAGGTATTTCTTGTCACCCGTCTCCTCGGTCATCCTCACCAACACCGGCACAGCAGCGTAGGTGGTGACGCCCAACTCATCCCTTACGGCTCCGGTGCGCCCAAAGAAGCTTCCGGGAAAGGAGCCGTCTTCACGCTGCATTGTCACCAGCCAGTCGCAGTAGGCATTGACCCAATTGAACCATTCCGGGTGCTGACGTCCCAGAGCGCGCTCGCGCCGGATCAAGTCCACCATGATGCGCATGTCTTCCGCTGTCGCACGCAGAGAAAACGACGGTTCGCCGCGCACGGCACTGGCCTGGCCGGTCCGTATGTCGAAGCCTTCCGCGGCGGGAGCGGGTGACATCGGTACTATGCGAACGAGGCTCTCGATGATCGTCACGCCGAGTTTCCGCATTCTTTGACCTCGCGGGCCCGGATCGCGGTCGCTTTCCAACAACAACTG
>CAYNQP010000345.1:0-4756 GCA_964399325.1 uncultured Pirellulales bacterium | reverse complement strand
GAGCACGACGACTTCGATCTCGTCGCCCAGGTTGACCAGCTCACTGGGATGCGACAGCCGCCGCGTCCAACTCATCTCGCTGATATGCACAAGACCCTCAATACCATCCTCGAGCCGGACGAAAACGCCGTAGTTCATGACATTGACGACCTTGCCCTTGACCTTCACGCCGATGGGATACCTTTCCTCGACGTTCTCCCAGGGGCTGGCCGACTTCTGCTTGAGGCCCAGCGAGATCTTCTCGTTCTCCTTGTCGACGCCAATGACGACAACCTCGATGTCCTGGTCAAGATCCACCACCTCGGACGGATGCGATATGCGACCCCAGCTCAGGTCGGAAATGTGCAGCAGCCCATCCAAGCCACCCAAATCGACGAAGACACCGAAGTCCGCGATGTTCTTGACGACGCCCTTGCGGATCTGTCCGACCTCGATGTCGTGGAGGATTCTCTCCTTGCTGGCCCGTCGCTCTTCTTCGATAAGCTTGCGGCGGGAAACCACAATATTGCGGTTGTCCACGTCGATCTTGAGGACCTTGCACTCGACCTCTTTGCCGATGAAGCGGCTGATGTCGCCGGGCTTTCGAATATCGACCTGCGAGGCCGGCAGGAACACCGGCACGCCGATGTCGACAAGAAGGCCTCCTTTGATCCGACGGATGACCCTGCCCGAGACAACGTCTCCCTCCTTCTTCGTGTTGATGATGAACTCCCACCCACGAATCGTATCTGCCTTGCGCTTGCTCAGCAGAATCAGTCCCCCATCCGAATCCGTATCTTCGAGCAAGACTTCGATTTCTCTGCCCGGCGTGATCTCATCAGGGCCGCCGAATTCGCCCGCATCCACCACGCCTTCACTTTTGAGGCCGACCTCGACGATCACGTCGTTGCCGATCTGGGTAACAATCGTGCCTTTCAGGATTGTCCCCGGCAGACGGGAGTCCACCTTCTTCTGCAGAATCTGTTCGAGATATTGGTTCTCCCCGTCGCCAAACATCTCGCCAATCTGCTCTTCCAGTTTTTCCTCGGACAGCCCCAGCTTGTTGACAATATTTCGATCTACCATAAATCTCAATTCCCCTGTGGAGTTTCATTCTGCGACCAGCCGACGCCCCACATACACGCCAACGGGTCTCTTTACCGTGTTGCATGAGTCCAAATTAGTATTGGAACGCCCCTGCTCACGCAGCAGGAACACTTAACCCGATTCCAAAGCGACGGTTACATCAATTCTCTTCGCCGAATCCCTCCAGGTGCTTCACAAATCCTTCAATGACCCAGTTCGGCGTAGATGCACCGGCAGTAACGCCGGCAATCGTTTTGCCAAGAAGCACATTTCTATCAAGTTCATCCCAGTTCTGCAAGTGAAAGGTGGCCTGGTTGTGTTTTTTGCACAACTCCGCCAAGCGGCGGGTATTGGCACTGTGAAGACCGCCCAGCACGAACATGATATCCACTTGTTTGCACAGATCAATGGCGGATTCCTGCCGCTTGATCGCCTCTTTGCACAGGGTGTTGATCACTTTCAACTCGCGGAAACTGCCGCGTCCGATGGCGCCCAGCATACGCCCGAAATGCTCGGGGCTTTGCGTCGTCTGGCAGACAACCCCCAGCTTGCCATCTCGGGGCAGTCTGTCCAGATCGCCTTCATCAGCCACGACCACCACGTCGTTCACACAGCCGACCACCCCCCGCACCTCTGGATGGTTCTGTTCGCCGATGATGACAACTTCATAGCCCTCGGCCTCAAGCTGGGCGGCGATCTGCTGCACGCGTTTGACCAGGACGCACGTCGCATCCACAATGTGAAGCCCCCTTTCCTTGAGCCGATCAAGCTCCCGCGGGGCCACGCCATGCGAGCGAATCAAGACCGTTCCTGAGTCAATCTCTCCGACCGATTCCACCGTCCGCAACCCAGCCTTGGACAGCCTTTCAACCTCCTCTTTGTTGTGAATTATAGGACCAAGACTGTAGACCATCTCTCTTGCTTCGGCCTGTGCCAGTGTCTTCTCCGCCGTGCTAATGGCGTTGCGAACACCCGGACAGAAACCGCAGTTTGCCGCTATCAATACCTTCATAATCCAGTCGATACCTTTCGATCATCGATCTTCTCTGACGACCACAGTCAGCCTGCGCCTAACGCCGCTGCCGTTCCAAACCAATCATCGGAGCATGCCGCCAGCGACCCCAATGTGATAATTGTAGGGCAACCAACAGTTTCAATCCACCATAAGTCCTCAGCCCATCACGAGAGTCGGCGGTTATCAATGCCCCCTTGAGAGACTGGCGGATTTACCGACCGGGATTTCCCCGGCGGCCCTGATCGCCATTTTCGATGTGATAGGTCCGATCAGCTCATGGATAATGGTCGCACCGATGATGACGCTGATAACAATATCGGCGATACCCGCAATGGCGTGATTCTGCTTCATCAACAGCGCCAGACCCACGACAATGCCCCCTTGGGGGATAAGCCCACCGGCAACATATTTCTTGACCTTGGCTGGGGAGTGGGCCAGCGCCGCGCCCGCGGTCGCCCCCGCCACTTTTCCGCACGAACGGAATACTACGAAGAAGAACACGAGAAGCAGGTTTCTCACGAGCACCGAGAAATCCAGATTCATGCCGCTGAGGGTGAAGAAGAGGACGAAGACTAATTCCTCCGTATATCGCTCCAATACCTTGAAGATCTTCTCACTCAAGGCGTTGTAGTTGACAACGACCAGGCCCATCGTCATCGTGGCCAGAAGCTCATCGACGCCAATGGAGGTGGCGGCTCCAAAGCAAAGTGTCAGCATCGCCAATACGGCCACGATGATCGCCCCCTCTGTCTCCCGGCGCAGTATGCGCGTCAGCAGGTTGAACGCCAAGCCAAAGGCAATGCCGAGAAGCACCGCACCGAGGATCTCCCCAGCCGGCGTGAGGATCGCAGAAGAGAGATTGAGCTTCTCGTGCATGATGAGAATCTGCGATAGCGCGATGGCAATGCTGTAGTTCATGATCCCCGTCACATCGTCGAGCGCCGTGACGCCGAGGATCGTCGAGGTCACCTCTCCTTGGGCGCGGTATTGGTGTACAACGGCCAGCGTGGCCGAGGGATCCGTGGGGGACGCCAGGCAACCCATAAGCAGTGCGATCGGGATGTACGTCGTCAGCCAGCTTGATCCATCGCCGCGAACCAGGAAAGGCACTACCAGAGCGATGCCGACGGCCGTGACCAAAAAGGCCGCTTCCGCTTCGAAAACCGTAATTGTGAGAATGCTCTTGCCCATCTTCCGGATGCGTGAGAACAGGAGTGTTCCGCCGACGGAGAATGTGATGAAACCCAACGCAATGCTAGCCACAACATTCGTGTGTTTGGGGAAGTCCTTGGGGATGATGCCCAGAATTTCGGGATTCAAAAGCACGCCGGCCAGGATGTAGCCCGTAACCTTGGGCAGGCCCAGCCGTTTGGCGACTTCGCCTCCCACGAAGCCCCCAAATATCGTGATGCCGATCAACAAGAGTGGCGACATTTCTTGACCGGGTCGTCCCTCGTCTTCATCCCTGTTCGGCCACCCCCTCGAATACTGTGGCGAGAGGATACGGTTGTCTCCGGCGCACTTGCATCCGACGAACAGACCTATCAGATTACGCACCCCTGCCCCGGCAGTTCGTTTCCGACCCGGTAATTCCTACAGGAAGCAGTCCCCCGGCCGCAAAGCCGCTCTATCACTCCACCGGCTCGAGCGTGACGTTGCGATACTCGATCTCGGCCCCCTCGCTCTGTAGGCATATCCTGCCGCTCTTCTCTGAGCACTGGGTAGCGACATTCTGAAGAACGCCGTTGACGAGCACGACGATCCAGTCATCCTTGCAGATAATGTCGTAGGCGTTCCATTCCCCCGGCGGCTTCTCACTGCTCTCCTGGAGCTTCCGGGTCCGGCGTCCGCTGACGCGCGGTCCACCCTTGGCGTGCTCGGCCGTTTCCACCCCGTCGATAACCCAGAAATCGCCAGCACTGCCGGACTGCAATTGGCACTCCAGGCTCTTGGGCCAGACCTTGTCCTCGCCACTGTTGTGGATGAGCACCCCGTTGTTGCCCGGCCTGTCCGGCCACCGCCATTCAACGTGCAAATGATAGTCGGCATAGGGCGTTTCAGTTCGCATATAGCCGGCTGGCTGCCCTTCGCACCGCAGGATACCGTTGTTGACCGACCAGGTCTTAGAGACATCGTGGGACGGGTCCGCCACAAAGAGCTTCCAGCCGGTGAAATCCTTGCCGTTGAAAAGGGCAAGCGTCTCTTTGGGGACGATCGCGTCCGCGCTCTGGGCCGCCGCCACAGGAGTGATGAGTACTACGACTGCCAACAGCGTCGCGAAGAACGCCGCGACCACTCGTTTTGCTGATGTCGTTTCCATCTTCTGCACCTTCCACAAAGAACCAAGAGGACAATGGCTCCGGTATCAGACCAAAGGCGTCTTTCCCGGAATCGCCACCGGCGGCATGGGCAAGTCACCGAACTCATAGGCCGGCGGACTCAGGTCCAGTTTCGAAGCGTTCATCGCCCAATCCCATTTCATGGCGCGACCCGTATATGCGCTCATCCGACCCATGATGGAGGTCAGGGTGCTTTCAGCGATCCGCCGGCCCTCATTTAACCGCTTGTCCCGACGAATCGCCTCAATCTGATCTGCGTGCTGTGTCAAGCAGGGCTCGTACCGGTCCCAGGCAATCTCCGCCGCATTGGCGCCCTCGAAGCGAGCGACGCCGAAAT